>JBCCHA010000073.1:0-4042 GCA_039028995.1 Bacteroidota bacterium
AAATTACTGATAAATTTAATAAAAATATGGAAAGTATGAGAGCTAAACTCATTGAAAAAGATGAGCCGCAATAAGTTCAGGAGGACTGTTCTATAATGTAAAAAAATTTTAAGAAAGACTCCCTAGAAAGCACACCCCCTATCATGCCCCCAACAGCTACCCCACAAAGCCATATAGCAGGTGCCCAAACAGATATGTGCAATATCGACTAGAGCAGACTAGATAAAGATAGCCCACTGCTATGCCTGCTACTTTCATTGCAACTGGGAATGGCACATGCACCAAACCCAAAAGCCTACTTATCCCCAAGCTGGATAGCACCACGCCCGCTAAAAAATGCCCTAAGGTATGTTGGTTGAACGGTGAAGCGCTACAGTGAAAAACCCTTCATTCCCTTCTTCTAATGTACAAGTAGCTTGAATAGCTTGCGGTAAATCTGCGGGTCCAAAGTTACAAAAATAAGTATTTAACGCTTTGATAGGCTTGTAAAAGCATGAAATGTCTTTACTTGCCCATGTTAAGACATATCCTTCCCCCTCATCAGCACGCGCCACTGGCATATTTTCATTTGCTCCCCTCAAACCGATATGGCTCCAATTTGCCTGCCTACACAGCTCATTTTGCATGCGCAAATAATATGCTGGGACGCTTTGTAGCCAAAATTTTGAGGCCAAAAAAAGCAAACAATATAGCGGGGCATCATCAGTCACATATAATGAAGACTTGTAAAAACTATAACCATTATTTGCTTCATTAGCACATATCAACCACTTATTTTGATTTTTCACGTGTATATCTTTATAAGATGCTGAATTATGATATCTATAGTTTTTTTGTAACTCAATAGCTAAAGATATATTGCACTTCACAGTGTCAATATCTGTCTCTTCTCTATAGCCAAGGTAAGATAAAATCGTACCTAAAATGTCTTCAGGCAATTCATTATAAACACGTCCACCCTCGTTATCTACTAATTCTTCAATAGCCTCCCTGCTCCATTTTTCTATAATGCCTCTATGCTGATTTATCCAAGCTACTTGCCTTTCCTCCCCTTGTGGTTCGTTTGGTTCGGCTTCTATTGCTCGGTTTTGTACTTCCTGTCCTTGCGGTTGGTTTGGACCTGCTTCTACTGCTGGGTTTTGCACTTCTTGGCCTTGGTTTACTATTTCCTCTATTGCTCGGTTTTGTACTTCTTGCCCTTGCCCTTGGTTTGGACCTGGTGGTGCTATTGCTGGGGTTGACGTTTCCTTCCCTGAATAGATTTTGAAAGCCAAATATGAACAACTACCTATTAAAACCACTGAGCTAGCTTTAAGTAGATTTGAAAAATGAGTCTTTGTATTTCGCTTTGTTGATACTACTGCTGGAGTAGGCTTTTCATCATGTTTTTTCTTGCGTGCCCATACCCAATCATGTGCATAAAAAATATGACTTATTGCGATTAAAAAAATAGTATACCTTAGTTTCATTGTATGAAAAAAACAAATAAGATCTTAGCATCAATTCCCATTTGCTATCCTATTTCCCTACCACACCTAATTTGTAAATTTAGCTAAAAAGCCATTTACCCCTTATATATGCCACTTGAAGCCAAAGTTGCCAACCTTATTTTTAGGGTGTAATACAAGTCAGATGAAGCAAAATAGAAAGTAGTTGGTCTATCGATGCGTGATGCATTAAAAATAAATATAAAAAATCTAGTTTTTCTCTTATTTTGTGGGCAAAATTACCAACTAAATTTCACATTGAAAAAATATGCACTTTACAGTAATCACTTCTGAGCTTCTTAAAGCCCTTTCCACAGTTAAAAAAGTAGTGCCCACAAATCCTTTGGTACCTATTTTATCAAATTTCCTATTTGTAGTAAAAAATGGAAAACTTGTTATTACAACCTCTGATCTACAAACCTCTATGGTGACCGTACTGCCTGTGCAAGATGCCAAAGAGGGTAAAATCGCTGTGCCTACAAGGCATCTTGTACTCACCTTAGGATTTTTAGAAGAAAATGAGCCTATTACATTTGATTTTGATACCAGCAACTACAGCTTAGCGCTTACTTCTTCAAAAGGGAAATATAAGTTAGCTTGCCGCAGTGCAGAAGATTTTCCAGAACTTAGTTTAGACTTTGATGCAAGCCTATCTATTGATATAGAAGCAAGTCTGATCAAAAAAGCGCTTGAACAAACTATGTTTGCCGCTGGGCAAAGTGAAAGCAGGCCTGAGTTGAATGGCGTTAATATGATGCTCAAAAACGGCACAATTATCTTTTCAGCTACTGATGGGCATCAGCTAGCACGTTATAAACACACAAGGTTTCAACTACAAACTACTAGTGAAAAGTATGAAAACCATCAAGAAGAAAGCTTTACCATCCCCCATAAACCATTACAACTACTTGTACAGCAGCTTGCTTTGTACAAAGAAAAAGAATACAGCATGGTGAATATGGCTTTTGATGCGCATAGCGTATGTTTTAAAAAGGGGCCAACCCATATGCGTATGCGTCTTGCAGATAATGAGTTTAGATCTTACGACAACATAATACCAACCACTACCGATTTGCCCAAAGGCGTCCTTACAGTAGATAGAGACGTATTGCTCAAATCACTTAAAATGATGGCAATTTATGCCAACAAAACCCATTATATAGTCAAGTTCAAGCTTGGCGCTAAAGATACTTTTGAAGTGTCAGCACTAGATTTAAGTTTTGCCAATGAAGCCAAAGAAGTCCATGAATGTGCCTATCAAGGAGAAGCCTTTGAAATAGGCTTTAATACCCAACTACTCATTACCATGTTTAGCAAAATGATAGCCAAAAAAGTTATAATTCGTTTAAATGGCCCCAAATCCAATGCCTACATCGTACCTAAAGATATGGAAGCAGAAGAAGATCTATTGCTACTTCTGGCCCCTATGGCACTTTCAACAGTAGACTTTTAAGATAAATTTGCCCTGTTAAATTATTTTTAGCGCTTTTAACCCCACACCTGCATGCCTCAAAATGTAAGAGTGCGTTTTGCACCAAGCCCTACTGGACCGCTCCATATAGGAGGGGTTCGCACTGCATTTTATAACTACCTATTTGCCAAAAAACATCAAGGTCAGTTCATCTTACGCATAGAAGATACCGATCAAAATCGCCTAGTACCCCAAAGCGAATCCTATATTCAAGAAGCCCTTACATGGCTAGGCATCACCCCAGATGAAAGCCCTCAAAAGGGTGGGGAAATGGGCCCTTATCGTCAGTCTGAACGCAAAAGCCTATATGAAAAATACGCTTTAGCGCTAGTCAAAGCAGGCAAAGCCTATTATGCATTTGATACGCCAGAAGAGCTAGAGGCTATGCGGGCAAAGTTTAAAGCAATAGGCCAAGCTGCCCCTCAATACAATGCGATAAGCCGTATGCAAATGAAAAACTCGCTTACCCTTTCTCAAGAAGAAGTAAGCCAACGACTCAAGCAAGGGCAACCCTATGTAATTCGTATGCTTATAGACCCCCAGATTACCATTAAAGCAAAAGATACTATCAGAGGTTGGGTACAAGTAAAAGGGGTAAACCTAGACGATAAAGTTTTGTTAAAAGCAGATGGGATGGCTACTTACCATTTGGCCAATGTGGTTGATGACCACTTCATGCAGATCACACATGTGATAAGGGGAGAGGAATGGCTGCCTTCACTTGCTTATCATATACTCCTTTATGAATATTTTCAATGGGAAAAACCCGAATTTGTACACTTGCCTCTTTTGCTCAATGCAAATGGAAAAGGCAAGTTAAGCAAAAGAAATACACAGCAGCACGACTTCCCTATTTTGCCTCTTGACTGGCAAGATGCACATACCCAACAAACTTTACCAGGCTTTAAACAGGCAGGCTATCTTAAAGAAGCCCTGCTTAATTTCATTGCTTTATTAGGATGGCACCCTAGTCATAACCAAGAGCTATTTACATGCGATGAGCTGATTGCCAATTTTTCCCTTTCACGAATTAGCAAGTCTGGAGCCTGTTTTGACATAGACAAAGCAAAGTGGTTTAACCAAA
>JBCCHA010000074.1:0-4003 GCA_039028995.1 Bacteroidota bacterium
GTTTGCCTGTAACTATGTATAAAATTATGATTTCAGGCTTTATCTAGGATGCGGTGTAGATAGATTTTTAACATCCAATAAATATTTTCTAGGCACTGCATGATTGTCTTTGCTTATATAATAGCAAATAATATCCCAAAGCTGAAAATTACTATAGCGCACATTTTACTTCAATATAATAGGGTTATATGTCCTTGTCTAGCAAAAATTGCAGCAATAATGAAGCGTAAAAACCGGTATTAATGAAAAAAATATATAGGCTATTGGGGTTTATTTTTCAATTTCTTCAGCACTTCATTCGCGTGCTTTTGGCTAATCAACCTCCTTTTGTACAAGGGCTAAGAGCGGCCTTTGCTCGGGTTTATTACCTTTTTTAAGCTTTGAGGAAAGTATTTTTGAAAGAAGGCCTTTTGCTTACTATGGGATTTTTTTTGAAAAATAAAGAGTATGTGAAGAGAAGATTATACTGTAAATATGGGTGATGCTAAGCGTAGCTTTAGAAGACTATTCAAGTAGTAGAGAATAGTTTTATTTTCATTAAAGCGCTATATTTGCTTCATATTTTTAAGTAGCTACATAAGTCATGTCAAATACCCGAGAAGGTAAAATCGTCCCCATACGCATAGAGGAAGAAATCAAAACCAACTTCATAGACTATGCCATGTCAGTGATTATCTCACGTGCCTTGCCTGACGTACGTGATGGTTTAAAACCCTCTCAGCGTCGTATACTATATGCCATGAAAGAGCTTGGGTTAAATCCTGATGCCAAGCATAGAAAGTGCGCAAAGATATGCGGTGACACCTCAGGTAGCTATCACCCCCATGGAGAGGGGGTAATTTACCCTACGTTAGTCAACTTAGCCCAACCATGGGTAAAACGATACACACTGGTAGAGGGGCAGGGTAACTTTGGGTCAGTAGATGGCGATCCACCTGCCCAGATGCGTTATACAGAAGCACGATTTAGTAGACCTACTGTAGATTTACTCGAAGACATTGATAAAGAAACAGTAGATTTTGCACCTAACTATGATGCTACTACCCAAGAGCCTACAGTTTTTCCAGGTAAGTTTCCCAATTTGATAGTAAATGGCGCCACAGGTATTGCAGTAGGTATGGCGACCAGCATGCCCCCTCATAATCTATCTGAAGTAATAGATGGCATCCTAGCTTATATTGAAAATACAGAAATTGATATAGAATCACTTATCACGCATATCAAAGCCCCAGACTTCCCTACAGGAGGCATCATCTACGGCTATCAAGGCGTAAAAGACGCACTCCTTACGGGCAAAGGCCGAATTGTCATGCGGGGAAAAGCTACCATAGAGGTCAATGAGCAAGGCAGGCAACAAATTATTGTTACTGAATTGCCTTATATGGTAAATAAGGCGTTGATGATAGAAAAAACCGCTTATTTAATCAATAATAAAAAAATAGAGGGCATAGCAGATTTGCGAGATGAGTCTGGCAAAGATGGCATGCGTGTGGTATATGATCTTAAAAAGAGTGCAGTGGCTAGTATAGTGCTTAATAACCTTTACCAAAAAACACAACTTCAAGCAGTCTTTAGCGTCAACAATGTAGCCTTAGTAAAAGGCAAGCCTCAAACGTTAAATATCAAAGAGCTTATTACTGCTTATGTAGATCATCGTGAGGAAGTCATCACAAGAAAAACCCAATATGAGCATAAGCAAGCCACCCATAAACTGCATTTGCTAGAAGGGTATATCATTGCACAAGAAAACTTAGACCGTGTGATTGAGCTTATCAAAACAGCGAAAACACCTCACGATGCCAAGCTTGCTTTAGAAAAAGCATTTGCCCTTAGCGAAATACAAGCTAAAGCGATTTTAGAGATGCGTTTGCAACGCCTTACTAATCTTGAGCGTAATAAAATAGTCAAAGAGCATGAGGCTACGCAAAAGCTTTTAGATTATCTTAATAAGGTTTTGGCTGAAAAAGATTTGAGGATGGGCTTGATTAAGGAAGATTTAGCAGGCTTAAAAAAACGTTATCATGATGCACGTAAAACGGATATAGAATATGATGCAGCAGAGTTTGCCATAGAAGACATCATACCTAACGACCCTATGGTAATCACAGTTTCTCATCAAGGCTATGTCAAAAAAAGCCCACTCAATGCCTATAAAAGCCAACATCGCGGTGGGGTAGGCTCAAAGGGGGTCACTACAAAAAAAGGGGATTTCACAACAAATATATTTGTGGCTAATGCACATGATTACCTACTTATTTTTACCCAAGCAGGTAAGGTGTTTTGGAAAAAGGTACATAAGCTTCCTGAAGGGGAAAAAACTACACAAGGGCGTGCCATACAAAACTTAATAGCTATACAAGGAGACGATAAAGTCATTACCGTGCTAAAAGTCTCTCAACTTAAAGACCCTGCATACTTAAAAAGTCATTATATCATATTTTGTACTGAAAAAGGTATAGTGAAAAAAACTTCACTAGAAGCTTATGCAAGACCTCGCACCAAAGGCATACATGCTATTAATATCAAAGAGGGAGACAAACTATTAGATGTAAGACTTACCAAAGGCGAAAATCACATTATTTTAGCATCTCGTAAAGGAAAAGCAGTACGCTTCCCAGAAAGTGAAGTTCGCCCTATGGGCAGATCCTCTGCTGGTGTAAAAGGCATGCAAGTGAGCGAACAGGAAGGGGATAAGGTCATAGGCATGATAAGCTTAGATCCTTCAGACAATAAGAGCTTGCTAGTTTTAACCGAAAAAGGTTATGGCAAAAGAAGCTCTTTAGGCGCTTATCGCATCACTAAAAGAGGAGCTAAAGGTGTGAAAACCTTACAGGTCACCTCAAAAAATGGTCCTTTGGTAGCCATGAAAGCCGTTACTTCAAAAAGTGAGATTATGGCTGTAACTAGCTCAGGCATAGCACTTCGTACTGATGTGCAAGCACTTCGCTCTATGGGTAGAATTACACAAGGAGTGCGTTTAGTACGGGTCAAAACCGAAGATAGCATTGCATCTGTAGCTATTATACAGGCAGCTGAGGAAATGGTAAATTAAGAAGCTTGATTAGGTTTTATTTTAGCACTGAGGCTTTCAACCATCCCATTGATAAATGAGTAGCTTTTTGGCGTACTATATTTTTGTGCTATTGCGATATACTCATTGATGATCACACTTTTGGGCGTTTGTTCAAAATAAGCCAGCTCTGCCAGACTCATCTTGATTAAAAGTTTGTCTAAAAATGCAATGCGTGTGATATCCCAATTTTCTAGCTTTTCAGCAATATAAGTCTCATATTTAGCTGAATCACTTATCGTTTTAGAAGTAAGCACTTCATAAAAATGCTGCGTGGTTGAAGACAGAGATAAAGTGTCTTCAAGTAGGTGTAAAGCATTGCTATTGGTTAGCTCTTTTATAAACTTAAGTAGCAAGCGTTGCACAATCAATGCATTTTCTGTCCAGCAAATGTCTTGCAAGCCTACATAGTTATATATTGCTTTATTTTTAAAAATGATTTTTTTTAGTACAGCTATTACTAAATCCTCATCTTGTTGATGCGTATGTGAAGACCGATTAGCGTAGTCGATAAAAATGGGATGTTTTTTTAAAAATTGATAGTACCAATTTTGTGCTAAATCTTCCGGCCAAGTATTAGAAGAAGTGACAAGCCTAAAAACAGGATGATTTTCTAAATGTTTTAATAAGTAATTTTGACCTAAATTACTAGGGGGAGGAGTAAGTAAAGCACCTGCATGGGCTTGGTCTATATTTTTGAAAGCTAAAAGCAGTTTTAAAAAACCTACAAAGCTATTTTCTATTTTTTTTACCTCTTTTTCAAGACCTTGTTTTACACCTTGCAAGCTAGCTTGTTTTTGCGTAACCTCATCTATAGGATTAGTATGATTTGCTATTGCTAGCTCATCAATAGCCTCTAGTTGCTTAAAGAAAGCAAAAAGATACTGCATGGCCTTGATACGAAGTATTCTTCTTGAAAACATATTTTTTTAA
>JBCCHA010000075.1:0-3975 GCA_039028995.1 Bacteroidota bacterium
CGTTTTGTGATTTGCTTAGTAATTTTTAACTGCCTCATAATGGGGATAAATTTTAGTTTTAAAAATAGGTTTAATTTTAATTACATTTGGCTGAAGAAATCGGCTAACTAATCTTTGTATAGACCTAATATAGAAAGCCCAAACTTCCCTGTTTTAGCATGTATTTTGATAAGTTTAACCTCTATTTCTTGTCCTATTTCAAAAAGGCCTTCTAGCGTATCTAGCTTTTCTTCACTCATTTCACTTATGTGTAGCAAACCATCTTTGCCAGGCATAAACTCTACAAAAACCCCGAAGTCTTGAATATTTTTTATTTTACCTTGATACGTCTGCCCTATTACTGGTACGGCTGTAATGCTTTTGATGCGTTCAATGGCCCGATTGCTAGCTTCCTGATTAGGGGCAAAAACTGTTACTACCGCATATTCTGATTTTTCGGCTATGTCTAAATTAGCTTTTGTAGACTCTTGAATGTCTTTTATCACCTTTCCGCCAGGTCCAATTAAAGCGCCAATCTTTGTTTTGTCTATTTGTAAAGTAGAAGTGATAGGTGCGTGCGGCTTATAGCTTTGTCTAGGCTCGGCGATTACCAAGTTGATTTTTTTTAGGATGTACATAATCCCTTTTTGCGCCTGCCTCACTATCATGTCTACAGTCTCTATATCCAGCTTTTGATTTTTCAGATCTAGCTTAGTGTCTAGCTGTATCGCATTAAACCCCTGTTCAGTACCTGCTATTTTAAAGTCCATATTCCCAAAATAATCCTCATCTCCAGAGATGTCAGAAAGTATGATGGGCCTATCTTCTGCCAATATACTGCCCATGGCAATACCTGCTACAAGCCTTTTGATAGGTACGCCTGCGTCTGCGAGTGCTGCAGATGAAGAGGCTACCGTAGCCATAGATGAAGAGCCATTAGACTCTAAAATTTCTGACACAATGCGTATAGTTTTAGGATCGTTTTCAGGCAAAACCGGCTTAAGGCTATTCAGTGCCAAAGCAGCATGCCCTATTTCACGCCTGGCAGGTCCTCTTGCAGGTTTTATTTCTCCTGTAGAAAAGCCAGGGAAGTTATAGTGTAGCATTATTTTGCTATACCCACTTACAGTAGCCCCATCAAGTAGCTGCTCATCTAGCTTGCCTCCTAAAGTCACTGTGGCCAGCGACTGGGTTTCACCGCGAGTGAAAAGCGCCGAACCGTGTGCAGAAGGGATGTAGTCTACTATTGTACTTATCTGCCTGATATCCTCTGTGCCTCTGCCATCTATACGTTTGCCTTCTTTGACAAGCAAATCTGTCATTACCTTTTTGCGTATGCTGGTAAAATACATATCTATTTCATCATCCTTTCTATCTTCTTCAGCAAGTGTGGCCACATAAGCCTGCCTAACCTTTTCAAAAGCCTTATTACGCGCTTTTTTAGACTGCATACCACTTTTCGCTATTTCATAACAAGGGGCGTAAAAATGCTTTTCATACGCCTCTAATAACACATCTTCTTGCGCCTGATCTACTGCTGCTTTTTGTATACCTGATTGTGCAGCAAGCGCTTGTAATAAATCACAGTGCATTTGAATAGCCTCATAACCATAGGCTATAGCCTCTAAAACATCTTTTTCACCCACCTCTTTCATTTTACCCTCTAACATGATAATACTAGAAGGCGTAGCAGCCACCATGAGATCCATGTCCGCTTTTTTCAAGTCACTATTTATAGGATTGAGGCATAGCCTGCCGTCTATGCGCGCTACGCGTACGCCTGACACAGGCATATCTACGGGAATGTGCGAGATGCTTAAAGCTGCTGAGGCACCTAGTATCGCTAAAGTATCCGCACTTACATGCTTATCTGCAGAAATCAACCAAAGCGTTACCTGTACAGCATGGTTGTACCCTTTGGGGAAACAAGGCCTTAATGCCCTGTCTACAAGACGGGAAATCAGTATTTCATGTTCGCTAGCCTTGCCCTCTCTTTTCAAAAAGCCACCTGGAATTTTCCCAGCGGCATAAAATTTTTCTTGATAGTCTACTGACAAAGGCAGAAACCCCAAATTTTCAGTTTCCTCCCTTTCTACCACTGTAGCTAAAAGCATAGCATTGCCACTCCTTACTACTACTGACCCATCAGCTTGGCCAGCCAGCTCTCCTACCTCTATCGTAATATCCATAAATCCTTCTTTTTGCGGAACTTTATGAATGGTTTTTTTCGTAATCATTTATTCTTGTTTTACAATATTATTTATTCTTATCTATTTTCTTTTTGATAGCCAAGCTGTCACAAATCAACCTATACCTATTGATGTCTACCCTACTTAAGTACAAGAGTTGCTTTTTACGCTTCTGTACAAGTTTAATCAGACCCAATCTAGACTTATGGTCTTTTTTATGTGTTTTTAAGTGCTGCGTAATATGTTGGACGCGTGCCGTAAATAGGGCGATTTGGCTTTCAGGAGAACCCGTATCTTTGTCTGATTGCCTTGGGCTATGTTGCTTAAAAAGCGTAGGGAATGTTGAACTAATGATTTGCATATGATTTAAAAAAATTTAGATTCAGCTGTTTGGTGAACTAAATAAGACGTACAAAATTAAAGGTTTGATAATTTAAAAACAAACCGTTAACCCATTTTATTAAATCTCAAAATCATTTGCCTAGAGCCTGCTATACCTAACTGCCAAAAGGGGCTTATCTCAACTAAGCCGCTTCCCTTATTACTTTTTTAAAGGCTTTTTTTTTATTAAATTTGACCTGTTAAAATTTTACTTTCTCTAGTTATGAAAACCTATTTACCCCTCCTTGCCCTGCTTGTTTGTACCGCTTCTCATGCTTCACTTAGAAAAACGACTATCCTTCAATTTGAAGTAGAAGATGTAAGACAATCCATAAAATTTAATCCGAATCGCTTCACCCAACCTGATTTTGTTAAAAATAAGCAAGGGAAACTACTTGTTTCTGTGGAAAAAAAACACACGAGAGATGGTAATGAAGAGTGGCTAAATATTATAATAACTGACTCAAAGATAGGTGAAAAACGTGGAAAACACTTTTCTCAGACTATCAGTAAATTTAATGTAGTTAATTTTTTAGCAGATCCAGGTTTAACTGATGACTATTTAGCCTGGAATGCTGGCACTCATAATGGTTCATCTATGGGGGCTGATTTTCTTGCTGTAAAAATTACGGGCAAAGACAAAGACTTCTTTAGATCGCAGTTAAAAGAATGTCTTGAGAATAAGCCTATAAAAGAAGATCCACGCAACTTGAGGAGTGACAGCGCAAATGGGCAGGGCAATAATGAGCCACTTAAGCAAGGTGATAGTGGGGCCAATGATGTGCTAAAGAGCTTCCAAGATGGAAAAGAAGTTAAACTTACCATACAAGATTTGCAGATTTCAACAGATAAGTCTAAAATGAGCAATCCGGACTATTTTGATCCTAAAGAGAACAATACCATTAGTATAAGCAAAAAATACAATAATTTTGAGGTAGACCTCACAAACAAAAACCAATTCCTCACTTACATTGACTTTGTTGACAAAGATGCAGAAAATCAAGCAAAGAGAAAAATAACGCTAGGAGAGGACAATTGGCTAAAATGGGAATATCATATTAAACCACTTTACTCTATTTCTAAAATTGACTATGAACGTGCTGTACAAGTTCAGAATAAGGATGATCGAGATGCCTTGGTAAGTATGTTTAAGGAAGCAGGCTTTACCCAACAAGAAGGTACATTTCAGCCGAATACCGAAAGCCAAGCTGCTGGCAGGTCAAACGCCTTCCAAAGTGCGAATCTTACTGACCACACACTTGACATACAAGAGATTAATAACAGTGCGTCGGGTATGCCAAATGCGATTAATGACAATCAGTCACCTGCCATTGATAACGAGGATCAAACTTTTGAATTTAAAATAGAAGATTTGCTAGAAGTCTCTGACCCTTACTCAGAAAACTCTACAATGCGTACACACGAA
>JBCCHA010000076.1:0-3864 GCA_039028995.1 Bacteroidota bacterium
TCTTATGTTTTTTAACGTCTGATTTATGTTTATGTAGTGTTCCACACTGATCACAAAAATAAATGGCTAGATTTCTTACTTTTTCTATTGCGTGGCATTCATCTCTATGGGTTTGTAGTGCTTTAGCTTTCTTAAATCTTTTTTCCTCATCATTTTCACTACAAAATGTACATTGATAACCATGTGTATGTATTCTGGTATGATCTGTTAAATCACTTTCTTGTTTGAATTTTTTTGAGCAATACATACATTGATGAAAGTTTTTTATTGGCCTAGTTATACTATGGGAAGAAGAAGTACTATCTTTTTCTTTTGATTTTGTAGAGTAGGGCTCTTGATCTATTTGAATAGCAGTTTGGTTATCAAAAGGCATAATAGACACATTATCCCACGAACTAGGATGATTACCTACTTGCAGTGCCTTTGCCTGTACCAAATTGTGACTAGATGTAGATGGTGTTAGGGGCGTAACATGATTGGAAAACCCTACATGAGAACTTACAGCATGAGCGTTAGTAGTAAATTGACGTGAAGAACTATTTAAAGGCATATTTTTTGAAGCTTTGCTAACGTATTCAATATGTAAAGATTGGTTATGCTGCTTAGCCATGTGTTGCCTGTAAGCCGTAGGACTCTTTAAAAAATGACTACATAACATACACTTAAATGTATTTGTGGGGATGTGTTCTTCCCTTTGTACATGAGTTACAAATCCAAAAGCATTTATTTTATGTTTACTTGACGAAGAAGTATTCGGTAAAGGATTACTTACTGAAGAAATAGGCCTAGTAAAATTTGAATTATTACCACAAAGTCTAAGATTAGTTCCCGTACCACGCATACCCGCATAGCCTAGTTCATTTTGAGCTGTATGAGCACCATTAGCTAGTGTATTACTACCTCTTGGCTGCTGTAATGAAGCATTTCTTTCTTTGTCTATTGCATACATATGTGCATTCTCAGCAAAAATTCCTCTGTTCATGGGAGAATTATCAGCGTTAAGATGGCCATATGTATGAGAATGATTTTGCATACCCATATTAGGTATATCTGCGTTAGAATGATCAAACTGCCCTGATGATATATTTGATGAATGCGAATGCTGACTAGGTTTAGGTGTGATTGGATAATTATGACTTGATTGATGAAATGGTAAAGGGGTAAAATTAGTAGCACAAGGCGTAAGATTACTTCCCATACCACGCATACCCGCATACCTTTCTCTTTGAACTATCTGATTACCTATTGACTGATGTAATGAACCACGTCCTTGGGTGTTTGCTTGGTTAATGCGTTGATTAGTAACAACAGCTTGGCCATTCATAGGTATATCTGCGTTAGAATGACCAAGCTGCCCTGATGATATATTTGATGAATGCGAATGCTGACTAGGTTTAGGTCCTATTTGAGGTGCCATACCATAGGTATTTGCTGAATGAGGGTTAGTAGAAGATTCGCTCGAAGAGCTACTATTAGATACATTACCAGGCCCTTTTTGTGGCAAAGAAGGATTGGTATGATCTTCAGTCTGCCTCTCACTACTTAAGTTTTGCATACTACCACCCTGCACAGATGTTTGCTCATGATTGTCATTGCTTAGCCCATTCAAGTCATCATTGCGCAAAAATGACCAACTAAGGTTTGAAAGTATAGACTGATTATCATTAGACATAGTTCGGGAGCCTATCATAGGAGGGAAGCCACCTAAAGAGTTAATATCATCACTCCTTCTGCCAAAATTAGCAAACCGACCAACCCCCATTACAGAGCGATTGTCATTGAATACAGATGCGGTATCAAACTGCCAGGGTAGTGTATTTGATGAATCGGAATTCTGACTAGATGCTACTAAATCTAAATTAGTTGGATTGAAAGGAGGTATTGAAGCTGTTTCCCATCTTTCGTCCAAAGCTTCGTTAGCATCAGTGTTCATTAAAGAAGAAAAAGAGAAGTTATTTAACTGATCAACTGAGCTTCCTTCAGGAATAGTAGATAGATTTACGCTTGTTGGATAAGGTGAAATACTAGGCAATGTGCTAGTTCTTTGAGGATTCTCTACCGCAGATGAAGGCCTATTAGCACTATTAATAGCGTGCTTAGATGAAAGTGTACCAACTGCTAGCATAGAAGCTGATTCAATATAATTAGAAACACTACTGTTGTGTGTATTGCTAGCTCGGAGGTTTGGCATTAGGCTAATCCAACTAGCCAAAAGGATATATGCAGTAGATTTTTTGTACATTACTTGTAGTAAATAAAAATGAATATTAAAAGTAAAAATATAGAAACATTGTGAATCAAAAAAATTTTTAGTACTATAAATGTGTACTTTCTACACATTTTAGAGCATAATGAGTTTACATTACTTTATCAATAAATAGCATGATTGGTATTGCTACCTAACTCTATTACTTCCATGTTACAAAGCTTTTGATTTTTGATTTCAAAACGCAAAAGCGTACGAATAGTATGTATGCCGTACTTACCAGCTGCACCTGGATTAAGATATAACAGGGGGTGATATTTAGCGTCACGAATGACGCGTAATATATGGGTATGCCCACACACTAATACATCAGGCTTTTTTTCTTGGAAGATTTTTTGGACGCGAGGCGAATAGGCGTTGGGTTTGCCTGCTATATGCGTAAGCCATATGTGTAGACCTGCACACGTAAAATGCTGATCTAGCGGATAGTGCATACGCACATCATGATCATCTATATTACCATATACCGCTTTAAGCGGTTTAAAAGCCGCTAACCTTTTTCCTATTTCCACACTACCTATATCTCCTGCATGCCATACTTCGTCACATTTTGCAAAGTAGTGAAAAACCACCTCATCTAAATAGCCATGCGTGTCAGAAATAATACCTATTTTCATAAAAGATTTTGGGAGTTATAAGTTTCACAAATTTAATCAACTTCACTCACTTGACTATAAACTACCTATTTTTAACACTAACTTTTGTATACCTTATAAAGATTAATATAACTTTGTCGCATGTTTTACTTTAATTTTTCCCGCAGGCTATATATAGCCTGCTTCATCATAGCCTGTACAATACCCGATATAAATAGCGCAGCAAACGACAATGATGTAGAAGAAATTAATGCCCTAAATCTTGAATTGGATTCAATAAGAAAAAAAGTTGATCCTAGTAATACCTTAGAATATGAACATGAGATAAATACGTTACTACGTAAAACACTAGTAAATAGCTCACCAAAAGTTTTAAGGTACGCCCTAGAAGGTTTAAACTTAAAAGAATATGTAAATAAAGTAGACAGGGAATTTGGCAAGACACTTTTGAGTTGGGCATCAGATTATAAATTGACTGATCACATCCCAATTCTTTTAGAAAATGGAGCGAGTGCTAATGATAATGGGAGTGCAGAGTTAGGTAAGGTGATATCTGTTTTAGACAGCATATTCGCCAGTAATTTAAGTCATATACTAATTTTTAGCGTATTTGAAAAAGTCTATAAATTACCTTATTTTGCAAACTATAAGTATGAGATACTAAAAGAGACTATTAAAGATGAATACTACTTCCAAAATGAAAATGAGGAAAGCGATAAACCTTCATTAAAGAAATATGTAAAAAGCGCAATTCGTGGACATAAAACCTCAGATTTAGAATTTCTTTTCGAATATTTAATAGATGAAGAAGCAAAAGGCAAACCTATTATTCCAGAAAATTTGATAGATTATCAGGGTTTGGACAATATGATGTCAATAATAGATTCTAAAATTTTTTTTAGAGCGGTACAGATGCTTTTCAAAAGTAAAAAAATTACAGATATTTATAGAGGAAAAATAAATGAACATATTAATGATTTAATGTTTTGGCCTACCCAGTCA
>JBCCHA010000077.1:0-3802 GCA_039028995.1 Bacteroidota bacterium
AGTCATTAGAATCGCTCTTTTGAGGTTCAAATCCAAGGGTTTTTAGGACTTTTTCAGGCACTCTATTATAGATATAAAAATATTTTGATAAAAACTAAAGTTTTATATAAAATTACATGTGCCAAAAAATCTCGAGATGGTAGTATGTTTCTTGCCAAGCCTCCTGCAATACCAAAGCTGCTAAGCTGGCAAATACCAAATAAAAAAACTGATTAAGAGGTATAAAAGACTTTTTAAGGGGTTTTATGGTGAACTTATTTCCTCGAACTAAGCACTATTCTTTCCAGCAAATATAATGCTTATTATATATCGCGCATTTCGCACCAAAAAATCGTTTTTTATATTCAGTAAACGAAGATTTTAAACATTTAAATTTTTGAAAAACAACAAACAGCAGCAATCGAGTGCCGTAGGCGCTCGTCCTGAGCGGAGCGAAGGAACTCCTGAACAAAGAGAGGGGCCTTATGCTAACGGCGTCCTCTCCGAATGACTCTCACGGAGATAAATGTTTTTTATATCTTAATGTAATATTCTTTTACGGACTTTAAACACACTTTAACTATGTTTAAGTATTTGTATATACTCCAATTGGCTTATTTAAAAAGTTATATAAAAAATTAGAGTCATGGTACGAAATGCGCGTTATATGTTTTGTTTTGTATGAATTTTTTATTATATTTGCACCTTCTTGTATATAAGTGTTTTAATGTGATAAATTTATTTAATGGGGTATTTATGGAAAACAAAAAAATAAAAAAGGTTAAAAAAATGTATTGGCTTTTAGTAGCATTGTTTGGCATACTAGTAAGCCACTTTGTAGTTGAAGCTAGTCATATTAGCTATGAGGGGCAGCGGGTCTGGAAAATAGTACAACCACTAAGCTTTAGGAAGTGGCATGTAATCAATAATAAGCGACGCTATACAATGATTCCCTATATAAACAGACAATATCCCATAAAAAAAGCGATAATAGCCCCCATTCAACGTATCTTACGCTACCGTGTGCACGAAAATACTGATCAGCAATATACCCATAGTCAATATGCAGGGACAAGTGCGTTGAAGTGGATGCTTTTATGCGGAGGGACATCCTTGTTTTTCAAAGAAATAGATGAACTTTTGCCTTCTGGTTGGTCTAAAAGAGGTCAATTTTGTGTATGTGCAGAGTCGCTCGAGTCAAGAAAGCAACCATATACCTTTCATGATCTTTGGAAAAAATCACCAACGGTTTTCCAAGAAAAAAATATTGTGTTACTTCATGAAGGGGAATATATCTACAATGGTTTTATCCTAAAGAGTTATCAAGATCAAAAAAAATATAAACAAGATCACAGAATATTTAAGATGAATAATGGCGAACTTGTGATACAGAAGTTGTGGAACGGCTCTTATGAACTTAAGCTTACAGAAGAGAAAAAATCGAATTTTTTTAAAGATATTGAAGAAGAACAAATTAAAAGAGGAGATGAGTTACAAATCAGAAAAGCCAAAGATAGTATTTTAGGGCTTCCTAGTGGACATTATAAAGTTAACAAATTAGCAACACAGGTAGAGGGTTGGATATTCTATAGCGTATATAATAAGGTATATAACTATGTATGGGGCAAATCATTAGACCCTTTACATATAGAGCTTCTTAACACAAATACAAAAGATCATTACCAACTTATACTACGTTACGTAGAGGACGACTATGGTAGAAAAATTCGTTATGGCGTACAATTTATTCCTCCAAATAGCCAACAAACGCAAGATTATCAGCAAGGGGATATGCATTTTTGGGATTACAGTTATGAAATCGTTAGAAAAGAAACAACCAAGCTAAATATAAACCCAGAGAAAATAGATAGTACCATAGAATTTGTTACCCAAAATAAAGAAAGTGTTCTTAAAAAATATGAAGAAACAGTTAAAAAATACAAAGAAAGTGTTCTTGACATTCTTTTAGCAGATGAAGCATTAGTCTATAAGTTGTGTGATCAATTGATTGCAGGAAAAAAAATAAGCGTCAATTACTTAGAAAAAATAGCAGGGAATCCTGTTATTACTGCATGGTTGAATGATATTATGGAGATTTATGTAAAAAAGTTAGGAGACAATCGTACAACACAGCAATTGCTAGAAGAAATCATACAGGAATCTTTATTCCTTGTTTTGGCCAAAAAACAAAAAATGAGCAAAGTAAAAGAACTTATGGATCTCCTAAATGCTTCTTTTGGTCATACCAAAAAAATGAAAAAAAACGCTATTATATTATTGGTAGGCGATACAGGAAGTGGAAAAAGTACCACTGCTAATTTTCTTATCGGTTCAGAATTGCAAATTACACGAGATAAAGAAGGCAGAATAGACCATGTAAAAGTTGCTGATGAGATAGAAGGGCCTGTTATTGGGGCTAATAGCACATGCTCTCAAACATTATATGCACAAGCGTTTGACATAAAAGATAGGTCTGGATTTCCAATGATAGTGGACTGTCCAGGTTTTGGAGATAGTCGTAAACAAGCTTATCGTGCTTGTGCTGAGATCAGTATTGACCAAGCTGTTATGCAAGCCGAAAGTGTTAAAAGTATTGTACAAGTGATCGCTACCCCAGATGGGTGTAGATATTTATTTAGAAAAAAAGGACAGTGTATTTTGAATTTGATGAAAGGGTTGGCCACTAGATTTCCTACGTTTTTTGATAGCGATTCGCCAGACTCGGCTTTGTTACATATACTCTTAACCCAAGACAATGAAAACCCCAAAAGAACATTGAAAGATTTTAAAGAAGGAATAAAAAAACTGATTAACCAATTTAAACTATCGCTAAATGTGCCTGGAACTGACAAGGAAAAAACGGAGCGAAACATATGTATTGCTAAGTGTATCGAAAAATTAGCAGAAGAAGGGCATGTACATTGTCTGGATTTAAGTAACAATCAAAAAGCACAAAGAAACAAATTGCTCGAATTATATAGTAATTCTGGCGCACATTCTTATAATAAAAACGCCTACAAAAGCTCTTTAGAAAGTGTCGAGTTACATGATCTCATGTCTACCCTTAGCGTTGCTATCGATACTTGGCAGAATTTATTTGTAGCATACCATAGATTGCTTCCTGAGCAAATTAAAGAAAGAGAAAAAGACATAATTCAGCATAAAAAGACAATGAAAGAGCGATCCGAAAGGGAGAATAAGACCATACAAGCCCAGAGAAACTCATTAGAAGAGCAAAAGAATATTTTGAAGCGCATCTTAAAGACATTAAACAACCCGAATAGTGCACAGGAAGGAAAAAAGAAGCAGATGCGTTTTTGAAAAAGGCACGAAAAGAATTTGAAAAGAACAAAACAACCTACTTGCAAGCTTTAGAAACTGAAAAGAGAAATGCAACAATGGATCTAGAGAGTAGCAAGAGATATTTAGAAGTTGTATTTATAGCATTAGAAAAGAAGATTGAGCAAGAAAATGAAGAAGATGAGACAGAAATAAATCAATTAAAAAAAGAAATAACCAAATTAGGCAGTGGAACACATCGAGATAATTTGAGAAAAATCTATTATCCACCTGAAACCACAATGACAGTATATACCGTCAAACCTGGTGCGAGGGCTCAACAACATAAAGAATTTCGTTTATCAAAAATGGATGATTATATAGAAGGGTCTGCAAAGGAGATAACAATAAAGGATTATAAGGGTAATCTTTTAGAAGATATTATTATTTCACGCAATTACAATTTAATGAAAAAAGATAAAGCTACTGGGATATTCCAAGAGCTTACAGACTATAAAGAAGGGAAATATAAGGCTATTGTCGA
>JBCCHA010000078.1:0-3766 GCA_039028995.1 Bacteroidota bacterium
CTATAAATTGCTATATGCTACCCCTCAAGTATATTAGTTCATCATTGATTGTTTATTCCATCGCCCTGCGTAAAAAACAGATAGGCTTGTTTGCTTATGAGCCCTTTTTTAACCAAGACAGAAAGCCTGCTTAAACAGACTATCGTGCGGGTTATGTAAGTTGATGATTTCGTTTTTTGACATGAGGGATTTTTTATTTAGATAAATAGATTGCGGAGTCAATATAATAGAATGAAGTAGTTTGTTTCCAGGATACACACACTATAGTGAAAAGGCAAACATTTAAAAAAGCCAGGCTATTACCCAAATCACCACCATCCCACCAAAATAAAAAATAGCCAAACAATCCCCCCCACCAATAAAAAAAGCTTGAGGAATATCTATTAAAATCTATATTTTTGGTATCAATTATCCATTGACAAAATAATTATTTAAACCATTGAATCTTTATGAGAACCTATACCATAGCCTATTTAGCTTCTTCACAAGCAGACATCGCCTCTTTAACCCAACAAGGCGCAAAACAAACTCAATTTGATATAGCCCCCATCACCCCCCATCCAGATATAGATACCCTAATAGAAGACATTATATCTAGCGGAGCAGAAGCACTAGTCACAGACTATGCACTCCATGACAAACAAAGTGGGCTGGACTTTACTGGCGTAGATATAGTCAATAGAATACACTCAGAAAAAGAAGGCTATCCCGTATTTATACTCGCTGAAGATATGGAAGAAGCAGAAGCAAAAGCCCACGATGTACATATCGTATATCAGAAAAAAACCATGCTGGCGCCCAAATCTAAATTTTTCCAACGCATCACCAGGCAGCTATTCAAATACAACCAAGAGCTAGAAAGCAAAGAAGACAAACTCATTCAACTGATGAGTCAGTCTACCCCACTTACCCAACAGCAAGAACAAGAAGTCATGGCACTTAACTTCTCCTTAGAAAAATCACTCGACAAACAAAGCGCAAGAACCTTCAGCGCACTTACCCCTAGTAGCCAAGATAAACTCCAAGTGCTTTTAAACAAAGTAGATGCCATCATTCAAGAAGTAAGCCAATAAAAAAACACCATGTCCAAATTTAAATTTAGAGAAATAGCCCCTCAAAGAACCTACAAAGGCCCTGAGTTGACCAACTACAAAAAATACAAAGCAGATCTTCAAAAAGACTTTCACAAAAGATGTTGCTATACAGACTGTCCCGACAAATGGTTTGGCGGAAAAACCAACATGGACATAGAGCACTTCAAACCCAAGTCCAAATACCCCAAGCTCACCACTAAATACGCTAACTTAGCCTACTCCAACCCCTTTGCCAACAGAGCCAAAGCCGCTGACTGGCAAGAAGACATGTACTTAGACCCCTGCGATGTAGACTACAATACCCATTTTTCAAGAGACGAGCAAGGCAACATAGTCCCTCTTACCCAACAAGCCAAATACATGTACAAAAGACTCAAGCTATACCTAGAGCGGTACGGCATCATCTGGATGCTAGATACCATGCAGCAAAAACTCCGCATACTTAGTGCACATATAGATAAAATCTCAGACCCAACTAAAAAACAAAAATGCATGCTTTTGCATTATGAGCTCTCAAAACACTTTCAAGCATATCTAGACTACCTAGATTTAGATTAATATTGTACATTTACACAAACCTATCTATTTTACACCCATTAAAATTTTTTTTTATTAAACCCTTTAAATTTTTTCCCCCTAATGAATCAACCCCAAGTAGCCCTACCCAACTATATAGTAGACCACATCTTCAGCCCTGAAGACGTCCTCAAAATACAAGCCAAAGCCACTCAAAACGATGCCAACTGGGCCAAAAGACTATTTGGCATCCCCCAAACCTGGCAACAAACACAAGGAGAAGGCGTAAAGATAGCCGTGCTTGATACCGGTATTGATGAGAAACATCCCGACTTACGAGATGCCATTATAGATGGCAAAGACTTTACAGGCGAAGGCCTCAAAGACACCAATGGCCATGGCACCCACTGTGCCGGCATTATAGCAGCCAGACCACGACAAACCAGCTTTTTAGGCGTAGCACCAAAAGCCAAAATACTCGCAGCTAAAGTCCTAGGCTCAAGCGGAGGCAATTACGACGCAATAGCCCAAGGCATTGAATGGGCCGTAGAGCAAGGCGCAGACATCATCTCCATGTCCCTAGGAGGCCCCAAATCCTCACAAAGACTCTACCAAGCCATATACACAGCCCTCGCCAAAGAAGTCATCATCTTTGCCGCTGCAGGTAACTCAGGCTCAAGACATCGCAATAGCATCGGCTATCCAGGCAAATACGGAGGCGTCATCACCATTGCTGCCCATGATGAATTCGGTAATCCATCTGGATTTTCTTCCCGTGGTGGAGAAATAGACTTCCTAGCCCCAGGTACAGACATTTTTTCAACCTATCCAAACAGCAAATACGCCACGCTAGATGGTACTTCTATGGCTACGCCTTTTGTAGCGGGCCTGGCAGCTTTAGTAGAAGCAAAACATCATAAAGAGGAAGAGCATCCTGCTGGTACACCTCTAAAAAATGGCGCAGACATGCGTGAACACCTTATGGTAATGGCTACCCACCCAGGTTGGCATACCAATGATGCAGGTTATGGTGCCCTTCAGCCTTTTCGCTATTTTGACCCGGAAATAATAGGCTAAACCCTATCGGTAGGGCTAGTATTTTATACGCTTACTGGATCTAAATATCTTTTTAACCTAAAAAAACTTATATGACTTACCAAAAATTTACTGCAGACATGATGGTAGAAATACCACTAGGCTCCTCTGTAAAATATGAATTTGACAAAGCAAAAAACATCATCCGCGTAGATAGAGTCCTACACACTATGCCTTACCCTTTTAACTATGGCTATATACCCCACACGCTTGCAGGTGATGGAGACCCATTAGACGTTATTCTCCTAAATAAACATACCTTATACCCCCACACTCTGGTCAAGGTGAAAATAATAGGCCTCTTGCATACCGAAGATGAAAAAGGGCTAGATGATAAACTCATAGCTGTAATGGATGATGACTTAGACCCAATCAGCAGTGCTATCAATACTATTAACGATGACCGCCTGCATGCTATACACGGACAGCTTTTAGATCAAATTACCTACTTTTTCACCCGGTATAAAGATCTAGAAAAAGGGAAATGGGTTAAAGTACATGGCTACAAAGGCATAGAGGTAGCCCGAAAAATATATGATCAAGCCTTGATAAATGAAAGCTGATATTTAGGCACTGATTTTCCCCACCCAAACGCTACCTTTTTCCAAGTCAATTTAACAAAAGTATTACAGGCATACATACCAATCTGTTAAGTAAAAAAATGTAGCAAAAGATAAGTGCAAGAGGTTGAAAAGTACATTTTGACCAAAAAGCAACAAGCTAAATTTAAAATGCCATCACAAAGTTTTCATATGTACGCGCAAATGAATAACTTTGTAATGCTGAGTAATTAAGTTCTCTTTTCATAAGTGCTTATCAGGCAATACTTTGAAAAAGCATAAGTTCAATAAGCATCAGAGCGCAAAAATTACTTGCTATAGTCTTTGCCTTGGGTAGCAAGTCTGCACGCTGTACAAACCTTTTTTTAAAATAAATAGAATATGGCTAATCACACTTTAAAATGGCACAACAATGATACTTTTTCTTTTTTGCAAGGTAGCAGGCCTTTGTGGACTGCTGAGGCGAAAGCCATGGAGCTAGCAAAAGGGCAAGATAGAAGA
>JBCCHA010000079.1:0-3649 GCA_039028995.1 Bacteroidota bacterium
TAAATATATCTTTTGCAAAATTTTTAGGATAATTTTTAATCTCAAAAAATATATCTGTAAAAAAAGAAAGAAAAAAACGGAACATAATAAGTCAATTGCTGAAACTTTGAATGGCTCTTTTTTGAGCATAATACAGCTACAAAAATACATTTTCTCTACCTATGACCAAAAACTAATCAAGAGAAAAACCCCAATAATTACAATGTATTTGCCTAACGCTTTGATAGTAAATCAAGTAAACGTTAGCTTTGTGCAATGCTAAAATCCTTTCTTTTTTAGATACTAAAAATCTACATAATCCATACAATTAAACTTAGCCCAAAAACATAATGCGCGAATATAGAGAAGTATACCTAGACAATGCAGCCACTACAAGACTAGCACCTGAGGTATTAGAAGCAATGCTGCCCTATATGAAAGACTGGTACGGCAACCCTTCTTCTACCTACACACTAGGCAACGCCTCTAAAACAGCCATAGAAGAGGTAAGGCGTAGTGTGATAGCCTGTTTGGGAGCAACTAGAGAAAGCAACGTTTTTTTTACCTCAAGTGGTACAGAAGCCAACAACTGGGCAATAACCGGTGCAGTAGAAGGCCATGACATACGCCATGTGATTACTTCCCCACTTGAGCATGAATCAGTATTGCAGTGTATAAAAAAACTAGTAAGCTTAAAAAAAATAACTGCTAGTTATGTAGAAGTAAATCAACAAGGCCAATTACAATACCATTCCCTTATCGCCCTACTAGAAAAGCACCCCAAATCCTTAGTAAGCCTAATGCATGGCAATAATGAAATCGGAAACCTCACCGATCTAAATACCATAGGAAATATCTGTAAAAAATACCAAGCTATTTTTCATACCGACATGGTACAAACCCTAACATACTGTGAAATAAATTTAGCCAAATGCCCAGTAGACCTATGTACAGGATCAGCACACAAGCTCCATGGACCTAAAGGCATCGGATTTATTTACATGCAGCCAAACATAAGACTAAAACCCCTCCTATACGGAGGCATGCAAGAACGTGGCCTAAGAGCTGGCACAGAAAATGTAGCCGGCATCGTAGGGCTAGGCAAAGCTTTAGAAATAGCTACATACAACAAAGACAAGCACCGTGCACATTTACAAAAACTCAAAGCCCATATGATCCAAAACTTAAAAAAAGCCATCCCAAACATTCAATTTCACGGACTCTCCCAAGATCCCAACCACAGCTTATGCAACCTGCTTAACATAGGGCTATCATTGCAAAACATAGACAGCGAAATGCTAGTTTTTAAACTATCTATACAAGGCATATCAGCATCTAGAGGAAGTGCCTGCATGAGTGGCACAAGCCTAAGATCTCATGTATTAGAAGCCATAAAACTGCCTAAAAATCGCACAGCCATACGATTTTCACTAAGTAAATATAGTACCTATGAAGACATTGACTACACAGTAAAAAGGCTTTCAGCTATTATGAAAAAATAACTGAAAGCCTTTTTGCAAACTGTATTATTTATTTAATTCACAGTAGATATATCTTGAATTAGTTATTTCTACTTCTGTAGTAGTAAACACCTCCCGCAATAGCTGCTAATACTACTGCACCAATACCAACCCAATGCCAAGCACCGAAAGAACTCAAAAATCCAGCACTTGCTCCTGGTTCTCCTTCACTTTGACTAGCCATTAAAGAGCTTACAGATGAGATTAAGCCTGCTGAAATAAATTTAGTGGATTTCATAAAAAATATTTAAAATTAAAGTTTACTGTAAAAATACAGTGGTAAATATACGCATAAACATTTTATTTTTACAAAAAAACATAAAAATACACATATTTTTATGCCTCTATAAACCCATAAGTGCGGATAAAGGGACTCGAACCCCCATGCCTTGCGGCGCTAGATCCTAAGTCTAGTGCGGCTACCAATTTCGCCATATCCGCTACAAATATCAAAACCAAATCCCAATATAGCCTTTATCTCTAAAATAAAAACTTAAGTGCCAGCTATTTTTTTGTAAGTAAGCCTATATGTAAACTGATTTAAACATATATACAACAAACCTAGTGCAGTAAAAACCAAAAACAATGAACCAAAAAGACGATATGCACTCTCTTCATTTTGCATAGCAATACTTCCTATTTGACCAGAAAGCAAACTACCCAAACTTATACAACCCCATAAAATACCCATAAATGTAGATTTAAATTTAGTTGGAGCCATTTTACTTACAAAGCTTAAGCCCGTCACCAACACACAAATCTCAGCTATCACCATCACCAAATAGATTACAACTAACCAAATAGACGAAACAGTACCTTGCTGTCTAGCAAAATGCACAGCTAGCATGATAATCAATGCATCCAAAGCAATAAAAACAAGTCCTACCCCTATTTTAGTCACAGGGGACAATGTGGGCCAATAAGCCTTTTCTATTTGCTTCCAACACCATACTACAGAAAAACTAAACAGTATGATAAAAATAGGATTAAGTATTTGGAAATAATCTGGCCCTATTTCAAAATGCCAATTAAAAAGCGTAATATTTCTATTGATCTTTTCTTTAGCAAAACTCGTCAAAAAGCCATCACATTGTAAATAGATAGCAATAAACCCTACTACCCCTATGCAAGTCATAAAAATCATAGCCATACGATTTCTCTCTTCTTGATTTCTAGCCTTGTAGAAAAAATATATACAAGAAGCCAATAGTAATACAACAAGTACCCCAGTAAGCAGTAGATTAGCACTATTTAGCAAACCCATAACCCCTTCATAGCCCACATATCGATTGGCCAAAAACAAAACTGTCAAAATCAATGAAGCAATACCAGGTATAACTAAAGATATCGCAACATTAGTTTTTTGGGCATTAGTAACACGCGGCAAGTAACGTGAGCCTGCTATAAATATAAAAAGACTCAAACCCATCCCTATACCTGCAGCCATAAAACCAGCGTGATAACCCCACATATCCTTTACAGCAGGCACAAGTGCAATACCTATAATAGCACCCACATTAATACCTTGATAAAAAAAAGAAAAACCCTTTTCTCGAGACGCATCCTCTCTAGTATAAAGCTGACCTACCATACTTGAAATATTAGTTTTAAGCAAGCCTGTACCCATAGATAAAAAAGCAATCCCCCCCACAAACCACGCTTTACTACTTGTGATACCTAACAAAACATGACCTATAGTCTGCAATATAGCCCCCCACAATACAGCTTTCCTTGACCCAATATACCGATCAGCAAACCACCCAGCTGGAATACCTGATACATATACCAAAAAACCATAAATCCCCACACACAAAGTCGCATCATTTTTATCCATATGCCAGCCACCCTCTATCACTTTAGCTGTTAAGAAAAGAAAAAGAATGGCCTTCATCCCATAAAAGCTAAGTCGCTCCTGCATCTCTGTAAGATAAAGCACAAAAAGACCTTTAGGCTGACCTAAAAATCTATTACTAACACGTGCTTTAGAAGTAGATTCACTCATATTAATTGTATATTTCAAATAAAAATAAAGCACAAATTTATAAGCCCTTTAGCTCACATACAACAAAAAAACAGAAAAGCAATAGAAAAAACTTTACATTTAGAGCGTATTTTAAACCTAAGGCCCAATCAATTAAGTCTAAAAATAA
>JBCCHA010000080.1:0-3549 GCA_039028995.1 Bacteroidota bacterium
AGTATGCTATCGCAACCAACCCATCCTACACATGCTACCCACCCATCAAATACTCTATATGCAGGTCAAACCATGAACACTCAATATAATAGCATGCCTCGGCAATTCACATCTTCATCCTCTCAAATTCATGCTATGCAACACGCACACCATAATAGCTCGTACTCAGGGCAACATATACCCGCTAGTACTGATTCTGAGCAATTCTCACAGCCTAATCAATTGCAAAAGGAGATGAAAGCAATGCAAGAAAAATTGAGCAATATAGAAGAACTTTGGAAAAAAGTGAATTTGGAGCAAGGACAACAAGTCAATCCTACAATGGAAAACCTTAACCACATGATCCATGCGCAACAAGGAGCAGGGCAAAAGAGTGCAGCACCAACAGTGAAAAATACTCCAGACTCTCAACAATCAGCCCATCACCAACAGGTTAATCAAACTGATTATTTAACTGATAACTTCTCCATTTGTTTTAATTGTGACAATCAAAAAATAAATAATCAAGAGACTTTCGCCCCGATTTTTAATAATAATAAAAAAGTGCATAAATGTAAGTTTTGTAACCAAAGCAGTATCGTAACAATATATAAAGATTTCGATATTTGTGTTTATAATAAGCGTGAAAATAAAAAAATTCTGTGCAAAATTTATGAAAAATTTCAAAATGAATTACCTCATGGTGTGGGTGGTATCAAGGAAGCTTTTAATGACAATCAACAAAACATCCAGAAAAATACCGACTTCACAGAAAACCAAAAAGAAATGTTTAATCACTTTAATAGTTCGTTCTATACAAACTACATGAAAGACGCTAATGAAAAATCAAACCTAGCAAAGAAATCAGATCAATATAATCTACTAAACCATGAAGTTAAATTTTCGCACTATAAGCCTCAAATAATGCAAAAAGCACATCTAAATGCTTTTAATTTGATGAAAACAGGTCATGCTAGTCAAAATATCTATCAAGTACCACCTAGTGGGGGTAGCCAAAAACTAGACCTCAAACAAGCTATCAATCAAGTCATAAAAGAGAATAAGGTTTGTGACACAATAAACATAGTTACTTGGGTTAATAACGCGCAATACAATGATATAGTTTTAAAAGGATCTTTCAAAAGCAACACACCTATAGGCAGCATATTAGAAAAAATTAAACAACATGAACATATAAAAGAAAATTTATCAAACTTATCTTTCAATCTTTCGCATAATGGTAATCCTCTTGAGGATGAAAAAACTTTCGCTGACTACAATATACCAATAGCAGCTACTATCACATTGACACTAGCGCTTAAGTATATAAATCCGTTCGCTTAATTGCTATAACAAATCATCTACTAGAAGCGCATTGCTAATTCAAGAGTCCATAGACATGCTGGTTGAAAATTACTATTTTGTTTTTTATTATGGAGCTTTATTTGGCAGTGTAGTTTTTGGGTTGATTGGTTTCGTGCTTGTGTTTGCATCATAAAAATTAGTTGTAGTATTAATTAGGTTGAGGTTAAGGGTTATTTTAGTTATTTACAGATAACTTAAACTAGCCTTTTGTAACTGTATATATAATGTCCCTGTTATTTATCCACGCTTTAACGCGTAAATTATGTAATGCACTAATCCTGTTAAGTCCATTGCAGGCTTAACAGCTGGCAGCCTATGAGCCAGGCTACGAAAGTTGTACACCTGGCTAAGCTCGACACACCCAATTCGATCCGTCAGTGCACAACCCGGATATGCACCAAAAAGCAATACGCACCTGGCGTATTGCTTTTTGATGATCAGGGCCAAGCCAACCGAAAGGCAAAGGTCAATAAAAAAAACAGAAACCGAGCCCCTCTTGCACTGGCTGCTGCAGAAGGCGAAGAAGACCTGCTAGGATTGCTGCTTTCCCACCCAAAGTAAAAGCCAACCTTACGCTAGCAGCGCAAGACCTAGACTGGGTCAACCTATTATTAGAAAATCCATCGCCATAGCCAAGAACAATTTAGATTTAACAAGATTATTATTAAGCCACGTCAACATAGATCCCCAACTTCCGGCCAGTAAAGGCCCCCCGTACATAACCTGCTGCACGCCCTGCACCCTGACCCAACAGCTACCCCGCCTTAAGCTAACCGAAAGCCGAAACCTGATCAAATGCCGAATAGTACAAACCAACCTCACTAGCAGGATTGGATGATGACCCAAAAATGGATCAAGCCGATCGGCAACTTATCCCCAAGCTAGTGTAAGAAGAAGTAAAGGCCCCACTCCAAGCCCAAAACTTACCCACCTCAAAAACCCCCAACTGCTACTCACCTTAAGTGGGCACAGGTCCGGTACTCTGCTTAGTCTATGCATTGATGGGCAGTCCAGTTGGCTTCTGGCGGTTCGTGGCCAGATTATACTATAGTATATACAAATTCGTCTATTTGGCCAAAAAATCCAGATACTACCCCTCCCTCAAAGGCTTTAACCGCAGGCAAAAATCTTCCAAAAACCAACTCAATATTATAAAGGCATTACAACGAATCGGCCAACAAGACAAGCAAGAAGGAAGAAAACAAGGCAACGGTTTCTGGGGCTTGCACACGTGGGATGAGGTGGGCCTGTTTTAGGGTTTTGTGGAGTTGTACTTTGGCGAGTGTATTAATCACAGGCTAAGAAGAGGTTTTTTTCTTGTCTAAAGATAGGATTGAAGGCTATGCTAATGTGATAGTTTTTTTAGAGGCTATGAAGATCGGGCTTTACGGCGACGAGGTCTGTATCCTATTAATTTATTAAATATTTCTTGGGTGAGTCCCTCTTCTGCTGTAATGCCTCGTTTGATTCTTGTATCTAAGTCTAATACGCGTTTGTTGTATTTTTTAAACTGGTTAGTATCTGCAAAGCCTATGTCTATTTTGGCAGTGTCTATAAGGGCAGTGAGTGCTTGATCTATGGCGATTATAGAGGTGGCATTTTGTATGCTAGGTATGGCTACATTGTTGAGTATATCATTGATTATGGATTTTATTGGGGTATTTTTTTTTGTGGTTTTTGCTTTGAATAAGGATTGGGTATACTTTCTATAGGTATGGAAATCAATTTCATCAGGCATTTGTCCTTGACTGAAAAACTTGGTGTGTAGTTTGTTTTTTAGATTTACAGTAAGCTTCCTTACTGACTCTATAGCTTTATTGTAGTTGCCATCACCAGGCAGAAGATTACTTACTTTACTAAAAGCATATTTTCTAAAGGTATTAATCAACTCATCTAATGTTTTGCTTTGTAGATTTTTGAGTGTAGTGAGTCTGCTGGTTAAGTTGACATAGAGCTTTTTATGAGTTTTTTTGTGGCCAGATTTTTTTAGTTCATTATTAATAAACATTTCGCAAGCTTTTGTAATGATTTCGGCCCCATGTAAGCCATGTCGCAAAGTCTACCAGTGGCTTGTGGGCTGTTTGCACGGTTGTGTGGCGCCCATGCAGGTATAGGCGCCACCTATGGATAGCTTAGATGAGAGCTAGGAGCTCTCTATCCGTTACGCTATAGTTCTTCTATGTCGGTGTGAGTTTTTTGCTATAA
>JBCCHA010000081.1:0-3383 GCA_039028995.1 Bacteroidota bacterium
AGGAGATATATTATGCAAGAAAGTAGATATCATTCACATACATAATACAGTCAAGCAAGCTATCAATTATGAAATAGATAGTCCTTCTATAAGCACGCAAAAAGCCAAGCAGGCTTTTACGCATCTTAAAAAAATTATCGTTACTACTAAAAAAATATCTTCAAAAAAATATAGCGAAGAGTTAAATAAACAAATGGCTTTTTTTATAGCAACATGCAAAAATCTATCTTTTGCAGATACCCAAATAAATGAATTTATATTTCCTTATGATTATTTTATACAACTCGATAAAGTATTGAGTGAATATATAGACTCAATACAAAGGGAGAAAAAATAAAATCAAAGCCTGGATGGTGGAATTGGTTGTACACGCAGGACTTAAAATCCTGTAGAGCTTACGCTCTTGTGGGTTCGAGTCCCACTCCAGGTACTTTTAGAAACCCTTTTTCTTCACTCCTTATGAAAAAAATAAATGCCCTAGTTTTTCTAGTAGCCAGCTTGATGATGCCAGGCACTTATGCAAAACCCAAAAAAAGCACAACCCATACAAACAGCTACCACAAACGATTTGGTGTAATTTTTAAAAAAGCAACCACCAATAAAAAGCCACTTTTTATAGCAAGTGGAATAGCTTGTATAACAGGCGTAAGTGCAGCACTATACTGGACATACACCCCAAAAAATGAACCTACAGACACAGCACCAGCCCCTGCTATACAACCAGATGTAGCAGGCAAAAAACAAGCAAGGAAAAAGCCACACCCAATACTTACAAAGCAAAGTAACCACAACACTGACTTAGTCAACTATACCATACCCTTAGTTGAGCGATATGCAGAAGTAGAAAACATTCCCTTTGACACAGTAGAAGATGTAAAAGAGCACATCAATAAAATAATAAAAGAAAAACCAGTACTAGATAAAATCATAGGCGCACTTTTTGGCATGATAATAGGCGATGCCACAGGCGCACCTTTAGAATTTCTGCCTATTCAAAACATAGGATCGCACAAATTTGAACTAAGCCAAAACAAACACATATCACCTCACCCTAGCTTTAACCTCAAGCCTGGCCAATGGACAGATGATGCCTCTATGGGACTAGCTATGGCCGACTCAATCATAGAAAATAATGAATTTGATGGTACAGACATAAGGCTAAGATTTTGGGCATGGTGGCACAATGGCTATTGCAACGCTTTTGGCAATGATACAAAAAACGTAGATAAAAGGTCCATTGGATTAGGCGGAAATATTGGTGAATCTTTGAATGAGGTATACAAAAAATTAAAAAAAGGAGAACCAATTTCACCTACCCATTTGTCACCAGGCGAAAATAACAATAGTGGCAACGGTTCACTCATGCGGCTAGTGCCTATTGTGCTTTTTTGTCACCAAAACCAAGAAGACTGTTTAGCATATGCCGAACAGTCTTCTTGGACTACACATCCAGGCTATGACGCATCAGAATCTTGCAAGCTACTAGCCTATATCATTTTCAGAAGCATACAAAGGACCAAAGAAGAAAGTAAACAAACTACGAAAGAGTGGCTTGAGCAAGTACTTAATGACTATCAGACCACTTGCCTTACTAAGTTACAAAATGTTTCTAATGAAACAAAAAAAGCAAAAGAAAATAAGAATAGCCTGAACAGTGCCAAAGAAAAGATTAATAGGTTGATCAATGCCTCAGAAGATAAAAATGGAAAAGAAGCGAACTGGAACTGGAAAGTATCCCACACAGAATATACTAACAATATAGTGCGTGCCTTCAACACAAGAAATACATCCAATCTATATAATGGACATCCCGTCAGTAGTACCTACTGGGGCAGCTATGCCATAGATGGCATAGCTGGAGGCATAAATGGAGTGTATAATGCTACAAACTTCGGAGAGGCAATAGCTAATACAGCCAACTTGTTAGGAGACGCAGACAGTACAGCAAGTATAGGGGGACAAATGGCAGGTGCTATATATGGCATCAAAAACCTGCTTGATGCATATCCAAAACTATTTGACCAAGTGTACCAGTGGGACAAAGGAAGAAGTGTAATAAGGGCAATTTTACTAGCAGATGAAAAGCGTTTAAATAAGCATATACAAAAATTGCAATCAAGCAAAAAGCCCATTAAGCTGGAGCCTTTTTTGACTACGTTCAGCACAAAGTAACACATACCTTTCATTTTAATTCAGCAAGCAATACCCCAAATTAGCCCCTCCCAAAAAGCAAAGTAAACCCCCATTACTACGTACTCAACTCAGCTAAATTGCCAAACTTACTGCCTTACTAAAAAGCTTCTAAAAAAATCCACACTATATTAACCCACATGGATATGCCCAAGCCACACCTATACCCCTACTTTTTCATGCCCACATTTCGCACACACATACCTCAAAAAACCAACCTCACCAATCATCGCTAATCTTGCCCTATAGCTTTAGTCAGCCAAATAAGCTACTAATGAAAAAAGCCAAATGCCCCAGCTAAAATAGCATTAGAAAGTTTTGATAAGTAGCGAAGGAGGATAGATAGCGCTTTCATAGCAAGTAAATAAAAACCACCTAAAGCCTCGCAAGCATATCTCATACCCTGCTTGAGGTAAAGGTACACCTGTGAGAAAGCATACATCTATCATGCACTGATTAGGGAATGAGAAGCCCTTTTTCTATAGTCCTTGGGCCAAGATAAGAGAATAGCCAAAATAACTAATATACAGATACAATATCTTTTTAAAAAAACACACATCATTTAAACAAAACACCTTTAGATAATGCAAAAAAAAAAGCCCCGTAAATACTTACAGGGCTTTTAAGAAAATTCAAAATTGAAAAGTTAGTTGTATACACTACTTATTTTATTGGTCTTTTTCTTCTTCTTTTTCATCATCATCATCTTCTTTTTCTTTTCCTTCTTCTTTTTTCATCAATTTTTTCACCCCAACAAAAGCTACAACACCTACTGAAGCACCCAAACCACCTGAAAGGGCTGTTTGTGAAAATGTACCAAACAACCCTTCTTTGCTATTGCCTAAGAGTAACAAATCCTCAACAGTCATTTTTTGAAAGTTGTTAACTTGCTTACCTAGTACCTTGTCTTTAGATGCCTCGAAACTTCCTTTTGTAACAATTCCGTAAAGTTCTTTTGCAGCTTTTTCAAAGTCTGCATCTTTTTCATTTTGTAAGTCCTCAACATATTGCTTTACAACATCTTCGGCAGTTCTTGAGGTATTACTAGGATTGCTAGCAGAGGAAGTACCAGAAGCAAATACAGGAGCCTGAGCTAATGCAATCAATCCTGCCAAAGTAAAAAATTTAAAGTTTAAATTTGTACTGTTCATAAAAATTAAAATTTAGTTAAAAATAATACACAAATATATGAG
>JBCCHA010000082.1:0-3341 GCA_039028995.1 Bacteroidota bacterium
GAGGGATAACGACTTTACGGCAGTATGCAGTAGGAGATAAGCAGTTTCCTACCGTCGTGATTATTCTAACTATAGTCGCTACATGGGTTACAGGAAGTGGCTTGATACAAAGTCAAATTTATAACAGAGGTATTATTGGGTTTTTAACACCCTTAAAAAATATAATTGCTCTTTTTTATTTAGGTATCCTATGTCTACGTTCTAGTTCATTTTTAAACCATTTGACCATAGCAGAGTCTATAGGAAGCCTGTATGGTATTCACGTTCGCAGGCTGATAGCTGTAGGTTATATTATCTGTAATATTGGTACAATAGCTTTACAGCTTAAGGTGGTAGGTGTTATCCTTGGGATTCTTTTTCAAACTTCTCCTACACTCATCACTGTACTATCAGGTTGTATATTGATTAGCTATACTACATTAGGGGGGATTAAAGCAGTCACATTCACTGATATCCTCCAGTTTATTTCCTTTAGTATTTTTATTCCTTTATTGTCTTTGACAATTTGGCTTACTATAGATAAAGGAGATTTTATGGCATGGATAACGAAAGATGTTCAAAATATTATTCCTAATCTCAAGCTTGCTCAAGAGCAAGCTACCATACTCACTACATTTCTTCTTTTTCCCCCTTTAGTCTTTTCTTCGCCCATGTTTCAGCGTATGCAGATGACCAAGAATATATACCAAGCTAAGAAAAGTTTTGTCTGGACCGCTTTTTTAGGGATAGTTATATGGATAATTGTTTTAGGGATCAATCTTATGCTTAAATATCAGCATCCTGGAGAACCTACTAAGCTTCCTGTCTATGTGTATCTATTTAAAACCTGTGGGAAAGGCATTCAAGGACTTATAGCGATTGGTCTAATTGCCATGTCTATGTCTACTTCAGATAGCTTTTTAAACTCTTCTGCAGTGCTTTTTACCAATGATTTGATGCCTAAAAATTATAGTAAAAAACTTTTAGTAGCTAAAATAAGTGCAATCTTTATTGGCTTACTCAGTATAGTGCTAGCCTTAAAAGGAAAAACTTTAAGAAATATTGCTATTACATCTAGTCTAATTAGTATCCCCATTATTACTCCAATCATACTATTAACTTTATTAGGTTTCCGAACTAGTACAAGAGTTATATTTTTAAGCAGTTTTTGTGGTTTTTTGGGGGGTAGTATACTACCTGTTTTCTTGCCTATAATCAAACTAGATGACCGTAGCAATTTAGTACAAGGCACCTTAGCTTTTTTTGTATGCTTTTTTGTCAATCACTATCTCTTAGAAGAAGAGGGACGGGTAGGTACCAAAGATCTTAAACCTTTGCAGTTAAGCAACAAGTCAGATGCCTGGTGGTGGGAGAATTTTAAAAGTAATTTGAGTTTTTCGTCATGGTATGAAGGGTTAATATTCAACTTACCGAAGAAGCAAACGCACTATTTCTTTATAGGTCTATATGGGTTTTTAACTAACTATTTTATGCTATATAGCCTCCCTCAAAACATATTAGATAGCACTTTTACGCAGGCCATTTTTGGTACCCTATTCTTAGCAATTAGCTTGGTGATGTTGTACCCTGCCTTTCCACCTTTTATGAAAGGAACTCGGTTGGCTGCTTTGGGTTATCCAGGGATGACCATGTACGTCTTTTTTATAGCTAGTCCGATCCTATATGCTTTGAGTGGATATCAAAACAGCTACTTGTTGCTGATTTTGTGTCATTTGATTGTAAGCCTTTACATGTTCTCTACAAGCATTTTATTAGCCATGCTTGGATTAGGCATCCTGATAAGCTATCTAATACTTACTTACAAGGGAGTTCCCTTATTTTTTCTGTCTTTAAGTGGTACTAACAGCAACTTCTTGGGATTAGGTTGTGTGCTACTTGTTGTGTTTTTAATTCTTTTCCGACATCGAATCACAACCCAAAACCTCTTTATCCAAAACCATCATGCTCAGCGTATACAAAATATCTTAAGGCAAAACCTCTTCGAACTCAGATCTGAACCTGAGCAGCTAGCTCACCGATTAGGTAATGGAAAAAATAATGGGTTGTCCAAAATTCAAAAAGATTTAGAGCAATATATCAGCAAGAGGGAAAGGGAAAAAGTGCCTAATCATATACTCCAAGAAGTACGTGAAATAAATGACCAGCTCAACACTCAAGTTACCTATCTAGATAAACTTATCTACGACCTCCAAAGCGGTGGATACGCCAAAAAAGAGCCAATTCATTTAGGTAAATTACTTCATACCTTACAAGAACGCTACAAAGCAGGTGGAAACAAATTAGAGTTGCTGATTCGTAACTACACCCCACTACCAAAATTCTACGGCGACTCAGAGAAAATAGAAGATGCCCTCACCCTATTGTTAGAAAAAGCTTCTCAAGTTACAGAAGAGACCCCTTACCTTTTCTTATCAGTAAAGGCTACAAAAATAAAGTATCCCCACAGTACACTACCTTATGATGCACTAGCCTTTGGAATCACTACACTTGCCGATGAGCCTACACTACAGGCTGTCTACACCTATCCAGAGCAACTGATAGCCACCTTTTCGTCTATCCAAATAACTGCCCATACTCACTACGGACATTTAGAAAAACTTAAAGAGCAAAGCTACAACTTTATCCTACCCCAAGATCTACGGAAAATACAACCTAAGATTGGAAAAACACCTGTAAAACAGCTGTCCAATGAAGTAGTGTTGCATGCCCAAGAGGTAGAAGCCACTTTTTGGCTCAAATTAAAAGCCCAGAAAAATGCAATTAGGTATGACGTAAAACGAATTAAAGAAGCTCTGGATGTAATGAAAAATTATCACGGACATCAGATGCGACGTTCAGGTAAACTCTTTTACACCCACCCAATCACCGTAGCCACCAAGGTGCTTACCTACACCGACCAAGAAGATGCTATCATTACTGCCCTGCTCCATGATATCATAGAAGATACCCCTAAGATTCTAGAAGGCATAGAACTCATGTTTGGGAAAAGGGTGAAGGAATTACTTGTATACCTTACCAACTTGTATACGCACTTTAAAACATACCAGCCTGCAGACAAAACAGAAAAAACTATACAGCTTTGCTTATCAAAAGACAAAGAAGCTATCCTAGTAAAACTATGCGATCGCTTACACAATATGGAAACCATAGCTTCCATGCCACCCCACAAACAAAAAGCCAAAGCACAGGAAACCCTAATGATCTATGTGCCCTTAGCTAAAAGTATAGGATTTAACAACATAGCAAATACCTTGGAAAAACTTTGTGGAAATGTATTATAGTTTTTTCGTAATTTATAAAAAACTTATAAGTTTAATTAGCTAAACATTTAAAAAAATTAA
>JBCCHA010000083.1:0-3339 GCA_039028995.1 Bacteroidota bacterium
CATAAAAGTAATGGCCATAAAGATACATAGCTCATACTTAGGTGCTTTTCTTTTAAATAAAGCAAAGCAAATCTTGGTAAAGTTATAAATCCTCAACCATAAAAAACTCACTATCAGGCAGAGGCTCACCAGCTTAAAGCTAAGGAGGTGACTAAGTTGGGCTTTGTACATAAGCAGCCCGATGTTTAAAAATACATTAGTAAGCTCAGATAGAAAGCCTAATGCAGCTAGCTGAGGGTATTTGGTGATGTATACGATAATTATCCATATTACCATACTATGGTGAATGGCATGATTGAGTAGCCCATTGTCTAGCTGAATTGCCTGAAAAAGGTAGTATTTGGACAAATCGAAGGTGAAGTAGCCTAGGGAAAAACTTAAAAGAATACGCCATGTGTGCAAGCGTATGTATTTTTTGTAATAAAGCAAGGCAAATGCAAAAGAAAAAAAACCATGTATTACACTTAACATTTTAGTTGGGTCTTCCCAAAAACTATACTGCAGACTGGCAGAAGGCCAACTCCCTTTCTCTTGAAAAGAGCGAAAGGCTATACTAAACCCTATATGGCTAAGTAAGGTACAAATAGTAAGTAAATTGGCCAGATTATCAGCATGTGGATAAGAAGTTTCACTATTTTTTTTCATCATTTGAAAAGGAAAAAATACTAGGCGAAAGTATACTTTATTCTACAAAATAAAAAGGTAAATACCCCTTATTCAGCCCTTTTGACCCACTGCTTGCCCAAAGGCCTATGCATTAAATATTAGGTATACACCGATATTCAGTCTATATTTACAGGTCAAAATCCGTTTGAATAATTTAGTCAATTGCACAATGAAAAAGCCTACTCAACCTTCTCAAAATCCCCTCCTTAACAACAAGTGGCAGATTATATTCTTACTGACCGTACTCACCAGTGTCTCTACCCTATTTTATTACCAAAAACAAACACATGCCCTAGCCATCAATGCAAAGCAATTTGCTACGCTACTTGAAAAAGGAGAAATAAAAGATGTAGTTTTAATCAAAAAAGAAGACTACGTAAAAATACGTCTCACTGACAAAGCCTTTTACTATAAAAAATACAGACAAGGAAGTAAAGCATTAAAATCCCTTACTGAACAAGACATACACTATATCTTTAAAATAGTAGATGCTAAAACATTTCATACCCAGTGGGACAGTAAATTAGGAGAAGTCAACTATCAGATTGACGACAGTACAGACCTGATGAGTGAGCTACTCAAAAACACAAGCCTTGGCTCTGTGCTCCTGTTACTCCTGTTGCTATTCATGACTTTCGGAATGGGCAGTAGGCAAAATAGCATCTTTAACATAGGCAGGTCTAAAGCCGCTTTTTTTGATAAAAACAGCAGTGTGCAAATTACCTTTAACGATGTAAAAGGCATCTCAGAAGCTAAGCAAGAAGTCAAAGAAATCGTAGATTTTCTTAAATACCCAGCCAAATATACCAAGCTAGGAGGTAGAATGCCCAAAGGCATACTCCTAGTAGGCCCTCCTGGATGTGGCAAGACACTCCTGGCCAAAGCAGTAGCAGGAGAAGCAGAAGTACCCTTCTTCTCCATCTCAGGTTCCGACTTTGTAGAAATGTTTGTAGGCGTAGGCGCCTCACGCGTGAGAGACCTATTTCAGCAAGCCAAAAAATCATCCCCATGCATCATATTCATAGATGAAATAGATGCAGTAGGCAAAGACAGAGGCGGCAAAGCCAATTTAGGATCTAATGACGAAAGGGACCAAACACTCAATCAGCTACTCACAGAAATGGACGGCTTTGACTCTAATACCAATATCATCATCCTAGCAGCTACCAACCGACCAGATGTACTCGACTCAGCCCTCAAGCGGCCAGGGCGTTTTGATAGGCAAGTCGCTATTGATAAACCTACCCTAAAAGGGCGTGAAGAAATTTTTGACCTACACCTTAAACCCATCAAAATAAGCCCAGAAGTCTCCGCCCAAAAACTAGCCCGTCAAACCGCCGGCTTTACAGGCGCAGACATTGCCAATGTCTGCAATCGCGCCGCCTTGATAGCTGGCAAAAAAAATAAAAAGAAAGTCCAAAGCATAGACCTTAATGAAGCCATTGACCAAATCATAGGAGGCTTAGAAAAAAAAGATAAGCTCGTCGATGCACAAGAAAAAAACATAGTAGCCTACCATGAAGCTGGTCACGCTATAGTCAGTCAACTAGTCCCACACGCGAACCCCCTAGTTAAAGTATCCATCATCCCAAGAGGCATAGCAGCCCTAGGATATGCCCAATACCTACCTAAAGAAAAGCTCATCTGGCAAAAAAAAGAAATGCTCGATGAAATAGGCGTATTGCTCGGTGGAAGAGCCGCAGAAGAAATATTTTTTAATGACTCCTCTACAGGTGCCCAAAATGACTTAGAAGTAGCTACCCGTATGGTCTATAACATGATTGCCATTTACGGCATGAGCCCAGAAGTAGGATTAGTCTCTTTTAAGCCACAAGAAAACACTACCACCTTTGCTAAGCCCTATTCAGAAGAAACCGCAAAAATCATGGACAATGGCGCCAAAACCTTACTCCAAAATCAATACCAACGTATATTAAAACTATTGAAAAGCAATAAAGACCTCGTAGAAAAACTCGCTCAAGCCCTCCTGGCAGAAGAAGTCCTCTACCGCGAAGACGTAGAAAAAATAATGCAAAAAGACACTACACAACCCCCTGAAGCCACTCCAGCACCTACTCCAAAACAAGAAAAATAACCCCTAAACCCAACTATCATCTCCTTATGTACCTATGAAAGCACCCAAATCCCCCATCTCCACCCTCCGTCACATAGGCTATCACTTCACCGCCTGCTGTATACTCACCCATGTGAGCACAGCAAGCCATGAACCTACTGCACCTGAAAGAAAACGCTATGCCATAATTGCCAAATACGATAAAAAGCAAAGAGATATAACTGAAATGATACACAAAAATTTTTTCCGTACTTTCAGTGCCATCAAAACAGAAGAAGGATATACACAGATAAATTATCGCCACATATCTGCCGATTATATGCCCATTGCCAAAGAAGAAATGTTTCACTCACCCGAAGAATGCATAGTGCCTATTTGCACACCCAAAGATATACTCACCCTAGGCTTTAAGATGCTTGTCATCCATAAAGGTAAAAAAAGAGAAATGACATGCCGTAACATAGAAGACCTCAGTCACAAACATGGAGCTCCAAATAGAGTTGCAAATGGAGTTGCAAATCATCCCAGTATGATTATCCAATGTGAAAGCTGTGACCGATTTCTTTACCCAGATGAATACTTTTTTTCCTATGACTACG
>JBCCHA010000084.1:0-3286 GCA_039028995.1 Bacteroidota bacterium
CCGAATGATACGTATGATAATCAATATGCATATCACAAATAGAAATTTAATTTTATGGAATTTAAGCATATTGCCTATTTTTTGACGCCATGAAGCATCTATATGATTTTTTATTTTGCCATACAAAACTTCTATAGCTTGCTCTATTTGTGGGCTAGATTGTCCTTGTAGCAAATCACCAAAGTGATCTGGCTTTGACTTACGTATGTCTTGTAGCAATTTTTTTTCTGCAGGACTAAGCGCAAGGTGTTTTATTTGTCTATCCTTTACCTTTTTCAAAAAGGTAATAGCCTTACTGATATTGCGGTCACGGTATTGACTACATCTTACAGGCAGCATATGGCAAAGGAAAATAATGAATAAACTGCTTTTGGTTAAGGAACGTATATACATAATTAAAAAAATTATACCCTACCAGTCGTTTTTAAGATAAAAAACAAAGGCATAATCACAATGGCTATTACAGCCATAATCTGCAGTATCAATAGCAAACCATTTAAATTACCCAATAGTTTAGGCAAATCTTTTGTCTTCACCTGATAGTCGGACTTGATATCATTTACCACTTTTTCAGCATGCAAACTAGTTTTTTGTAACTGATCAATTAAGCCTTTTGCCTGCACAAGCACCTGTTCGGCCGCTTGACGCTCCTTGTGCAATATGCCATGTCTACTGACATCACGTACTAGCCATAGTGTATAAAAAGCCACACATAGCCATAAAAATTGAGTGAGTTTCATAGTTTTTATTGTTTTCAAGGCCAAAAATAAATAAAGCAAGCTCACTCTTTACAAAAAACACAATGTTTTTCAAATCCGCCAAGCCATCAAAGGCACAACCCCTCAAAAAAATGGCCTGCGATTAGCTATTTTACAGCTTAAGCCTATAATTTTTTACATCTACTCAAAAAATAAAGCTCATAGTAAAAAAACCATAAAACTATGTGTACTTACTCACCTATAAATACAGCTAAATTAGTAGACCATATAAGTTAACCATTTTATGTATTATGATGACGAATTCTTCCTTTTTTAAAAGCTGCCTTTTTTTCAATTTTACTTTGCTAGCTACCTGTTTAGGCACACAGCAAAGCCACACTCTTAAACCAAAACCTAAAACCAATGCAAGTCGAAATCCTAAACAATTGATAAAAAACAGATTCCCCCAAACTGCTACAGCTTACTCAAAAAATCCTGATATAGACTATAATCTTTTTCATTTTTACCATAAAAAAAGAAAGCAGCGTGCTGTTCGCACAATAGGTAGTAAGACTTCTTTTTGGTATGTTGACCAAGTAGATAATGAAACAACATTTACATTACACAATAATCAAGAAATCAAAGGGCAAGACTTAATCAAGGCAATTGGCCAAAATCTTACCTATGAGCCCCCCAAAGAAAAAGGGGAAAAAAAAGACCGGTATGTAATACCTGGTAGCTTTATAGAAAAAGTAAACTGTAAGACATCTACTTTTGTATTAGAGCAGCCTGAAAACTTTAGTCGTCTTACTTTAATTATTTTTTCATCACCTAAAAACAAAGAAGTTGATTTCTTTTGTATACTTCCACGCCCTACATCTTGTGCCATTACAATTGACAAGCAAAAAGGTAAAAAACTTGAGCTGTCATATCGTAGAGATAGCCGTCAAAAGGAAGCACTCATAGCATGGTGGGAATATGCCGTACATATGGAAAACCTCTTTAAGCTTTACATAGCACTTACCCAAGAGGCAAAAAAAAATCAAGCACTTCAATCTGCTGCTACCCTTATCAAAAACTACATCACTCACAGCAAAAAACTAAGAATACTTTATCCTAAATATACCGACTATAATACATCTCTAAAAAATGCTTTCTACAAAGATGACCAGAAAGTATCTAAAGAGGATACTTTTGCCATTACCTTTGAAAAAGACAAAAAACAAAATACAGTCATCAAACAAGAAGCCTGGCATAAAAAAAGCGGCTACCAAAGAGACCACATTGAGCTAAAAACTGATTTTTTAACCTATCCAAACCCTGACCCCAAAGCACTACCTATGCCACGCATGCTTTCTATACCGAAAAAAAAGCCTATCAATATGCTTGACACTATTACAGAAGGCATAGAATTAGATGAAACTAGCAGCGAGTATGATAGTGAAGATGATGCTAATATGGCAAGCATGCTTGATGCTGATACACTTACTGCATTAGATAAAAAAGCACCTACGCCTCCTACTCAAGTACAAGATATACAGCCGCTGAGAAATAACGCTACGGGTGCTCAAGATGATACTGATAGGTCAGAAACCGCTCAAGTCCATACCCCCGCTTCACAAACTACCTCAGCTCACCAACCACCCACCCCCCCTACTCAAGTACAAGATATACAGCCACCTACAAGTAGCGAATTGCCCCATAAAGATCACCATAGTAAAGCAGGCACTCCTAAAGCTGACACACCCGCTCAGCAAGCTACCTCAACTCACCAACCACCTACCCCTCCTGAAAAAGTAAAAAATAAAAACCCAGATACAAATACACATCAACATAAGCCCAAAAATGCGAGTAAGGTAGAAACCACTCAAGTCCATACCCCCGCGCAGCAAACTACCTCAACTCACCAACCACCTACGCCTCCTACTCAAGTAGAAGGTATACAGCCACATAAGCCCAAAAATGTAAACAAAGTAGAAACCCCTAAGGTGCATACACCCGCTCAGCAAACTACCTCAACTCACCAACCACCTACGCCTCCTACTCAAGTAGAAGGTATACAGCCACATAAGCCCAAAAATGCCAGCAAAATAGAAGCCCCTAATGTTCATATACCTAGAGCTGAAAAAAAACAAGAGGAGGAAAGTCTATCAATGCACGCTATACAAACCTGTATAGCAGTGCTTGTTGGCATTGGCATTTTAAGTGTTTTGTACAAATATACCCGCTCCAAAAGTCAACAAAAACGCAAGGGAGCTAAACCAAGCAAAAAATCTAAGGGCTTAAAAAATAGGCATAAGCGTAAAAAAACAAAGTAAATGCCAACTTAGCATAAACTTTTCATCACCTTGGCTAATTCATAGTAGACTCGGGCATTTTGCTTGGTATGCACACGCATCCCATACCTGATGCATAAATGCCGAATGAAAACGGGCATTAATCAAAAAGAAGATATCACTATTTCACTTATTTTGAGTCTACTTTAAATTGTCTGTAAATAACTAAAATAACCCTTAACCTCAACCTAATTAATACTACAACTAATTTTTATGATGCAAACACAAGCACCAGATCAACCAACCCAAAAA
>JBCCHA010000085.1:0-3195 GCA_039028995.1 Bacteroidota bacterium
AAAGGCCATCCAGCGGAAGGCCTTACCCGCACAGGCGAAGCTTCCATAGTACTTGCTAAGGATGAGGGTGAACCTGATAATCCAACTATGTCTGTAGGTAGTGCTGCGGCTGTAGTGGGCGGGCTAGCGGTAGCTGCAGCTAGTAAAAAATAAGACAGTACATTTTATGGGGTAGTGCTAAATTGTATTTGATGATTTGCATCTAGCCTCGCCCATATAGGTTTGGTAGTATCTAGTCTGTCGGCTAGCAGGGCTTTGGTCAGTATACAACTTACTTTGAAAAATAACTGAGCAAAGCTGCTATAGGTGGTAGCAGCACACCTGTGCTTAATAAATATGTACTTGCCTTAATTTCTGGGTCGTATCCACCTAGCAAAGGGGCTTTCAAATCTTCATTTGCATACTTATAAAATTCAATAGAAGAAAATATTAGAGGACTAAAATCTGGGTTGTAAGCCATAATATGTCCAGAGAAGGTATCGATTTGATTTCCAATGTTAACTGTTGCGTGAATACTTCTTAAAAAACCTGTAGTTAAAAGGCTCATTTTGTTAAAATCAAGGTCTTGCTTATCTTGGCTAGAGCTAGTCCATGAAAAATGAATACAATCTTGTATAAATTTAAGCCTATGACTATAGTCTATCTTGGTAGGATCATCTATACTTTTTCTTAACATACCAAATCCATAATGCATGGCTAGGGTATTGATACCTGGTGCGTAATTTTTTTTGAAAAATCTTTCCGTTTCCATAATGCTAGATGACAAAAAACTCAGCAATCCCTTGGTATGGTTATAAAGCTCTTCTATGATGTTATATATACCTTCATCTGATAGCACAACATCTGTATTTTGCAGTAAAGTGATGACGTTTTGAAACGAGGATTCATCCTCAATGGCTCTTTGCATGTTTATGGGACTCTTCCTTTTGATAAAATATTCCAAAGCTGTGTATCCTGCATTGCATGTAGCATTGAAATTTATGTTATTAAGCTTAAATAGTAAGCCGATGATATGTGGATTAGTTGTATAATATTTACATGCATGCATGAATGGGGTTAATCCAAGTTTATTTATTTTAGTTGTATTAGCGCCATGATTAAGTAGTAAGGATATGATGCAATTTGATCTCAATTTACTTTTTTGAAACGCATATATGAGTGCTGTGTCTCCATTGCTATCTTCCAAATCTAATTTGATATGCTGATGTTTCACTATTGCTTTAATGATGCGATCAAAGCCTTGTTGATTCATATATTCACTGTGGTTGTCAATAAGAGACATGAGTATTGTTTTATCCTCATCGGTGGTAAAATTGATGTCCATTTTAGGATGATTAATCATGTGTATAGCTACATCAAAACCTTTATCCTCTCTTTTGCATAGCCACTCAAAAATTTCTATCAGTGGATGTTCATACTCATCATATTCGCTAGAGATTTTAGTATTTATATCCAATTTAGTGTTAACAAGCAATGCATCAATTACCTCTTCATCTTCTTTTCTATCACTATCTCTAAGTTTTTCAATGAAAACTCCTAATGCTGTATTTTTATCTTTATTTTGAGCATTGATTTTAATGTTTTTATGTTGTGCTAATGTCTTAATGATATGGACATAGTCTCTTGTTTGGTCTTCATTTTGACTAAACTCATATGAATCAACTGCTGATATAAGTGGTGTATTGCCATTTTGATCTATAGCATTTACATCTATAGCAGGGTTTTTAAGTAAGTTTTGAACTTGTAATAAATCACCTTTTTCACATGCTTGATGCAACAAAGTCTGGCTTTCTTCTGCTTCTGATTTTTCGGCTTGCTGACTAGCGAAAAGGGAGTGGGTACAAGCCAGGTATAGCAAGCTGATAGGTAAGATATATTTTTTCATCATGTTAAAGATATAAAATTTATAACCGGTTACTAAATGTTATTTCATTTTTATTATCTAAGCCAATGAATACAGGGTTGGTAGTATATAGGGCATCAGCTATAAAGAAGTTTAATGAAAATTGGCGTTGCGTTTTTGTTGATTGGTTTTTGTTTTGTTCTGTGAAGCTTGATAGCCTAATACTAATGAAATCAATATAATAGCTCCAAAGAACCAACCTGCTTGATGATTACTGCTTGTAGATTTTGGAGAGTTATCATTGGTTGTAACAGGCATTACTGGTATTTGTATTTGATCAGCTACTTGATTATCTATAATCAACTTAGGGACAAGAATAAGCTTGCCTGCTCCATGTGTGCGTTCATAGGCAGCGAAAGATGAAGCTAAATCATCATTTTCAAGCTTGTGAATAAGTGTATTACCTGAATGGTCTTCAGGGCTTGCGAGCTTATGATATACTTCTACTTGATCAAAGTCTAGTTGTATAGGTAGACTTTGAATTTGTTTTTTTAGCTCGCGTAAGGTATCGTTTTCTTGAAGGCCTATTGTGTCTAAATCAATTTCAGTAATAGGAAATTGAATATGTAACCAATTTATTGGTTGCGGGTCGACGTTTTTGCGTAGGAATTTGCTGTAGGGGCGGTCAAAAATTGAACCTTGATCGTGATAATGTAAAGTAGCCAAAAGATATTTATTTTCAAGCGTTGCAAAGTTTGCTCCTCTTCCTGTTTGTTTGAAATTTACACAAATTGGAGTTTGCTTAAATTTTATGAAATCTTTTTCTTCAACTTTATGTATATAGGCGAGCAAAGGATGTGTCTTTATACTTACTTCTACTTGTTCTGTCATTTTTTTAGCTTTTTCTATAACGACACTTATTGTATCTTCTTTTTGAAATGTATCTTTTTTAAGGCGACATATACTTTTGTCATTAGTAAGAAGGGCTTTCTGCAATTTTATTTCTTTATCAATTGGCTTTGGAATAAGAAATATTTTTTTTGAACTAGCTATAGATGGATAGATAGCAAAGCTAAAGAGCAAGGTCAGTAAAAAGCAAAAGGTGTATTTTTTCATGATGTGCAATTTACAAATTTTATGAAGTAGTGCTAAATTATATTTCATTTTTATCATCTAGTTTCGCCCATATGGGTTGGGTAGTATCTAGTCTGTCGGCTAGCAGGCATTGAGAGAGGTTGTTAAGAAGGGTGTCTTTACGAGGCGCTTGAGAGGACGTGCACCAAATTGGGTTAAAATAAAATAGCTTTGTATACTTTAGCGCCATGCATGGGATGCCTCACTTAAAATAACCT
>JBCCHA010000086.1:0-3172 GCA_039028995.1 Bacteroidota bacterium
ATTAAGAATCCGCTTTTTTTACTATTTCAAAAAATCTATTTAGCTTTACTGGGTTTTAAATCGACCCACATGTTACAATCAATGACTGGTTACGGAGAAGCCTCCTCAGAGACCCAAGAGCTATACATACATATCATAGTAAAAACCCTTAATAGCAAACACCTAGATATCCATTTCAACCTCCCTAAAAGACTCGCTCCACAAGAAATCCAGTGGCGGAAAAAAATCAAACAAAAATTCCAAAGAGGCACCATCCACATCGAGCTCATCTATTTCCTCAAAAAAACACCCCTCACAGACCTCATAGACCAAACTGCTTTCAAAACCTGCTACTACACCCTCTACCAAATCGCCAAAGACCTCCAAACAAAAACAGACCTATTTTCTGCCACCCTACAACTCTTAAAAAACAACCTACCTCCCACCATTACCCCCCTGCCCGACCCTCACCTCTTCTTGCTCAATCAAACCTTAGACACTGCACTTGAAAAATGCCTAAACAGCAGGGCACTAGATGCAAAAGCCATGCTCCAACAAATTCATTCCTGTATCGACACGCTTGCCTCTAAACTAAACGAAATACACTTATACATGCCTGAGCGAAATGCGCTATTAAGAGCGAAAGCAATGGAAAAATTTATGCTCAGAGAAGTAGAAAACACCAAAGAATCTCCCCAGTGGGAAAAAGAAATCACCCAATATCTAGAAAAGCTTACTATTGAAGAAGAAATAACTAGACTAAAAAGCCACCTGGACTATTTTCAACAAACTTTAAAAACATTACAACCTATAGGCAAGAAGCTTGGCTTTGTAGCGCAAGAAATAGGCAGAGAGCTTAACACCATAGCTGCCAAAGCTCAAAATGTCAAACTTCAACACACTGTCATCACTATGAAAGAAGCTCTAGAACAAATAAAAGAACAACTTCAAAACCTTGTATAAATCAACCTAACACCAAATTATGTCAAAACCCACTCTAAACCACATTAAAAATACCATAGGCATAATAGGCAATGATAAAATGCTGAATAGAGCCATAGAAATCGCCATGCAAGTAGCATCCACCAAAATGAGCGTCCTCATAAGTGGAGAAAACGGTACAGGCAAAGAATCCTTCTCTAAAATCATCCACTCCCTAAGCAGCTATAAACACAAAAAACTTGTCCCCATCAACTGCGGATCCATCCCCGAAGGCACCATAGACTCAGAGCTTTTCGGTCACGAAAAAGGTGCTTTTACCGGTGCGGTAGAAACTAGAAAAGGCTATTTTGAAGAGGCAGATGGCGGCACTATTTTTCTAGACGAAATAGGAGAGATGCCTCTAAGTACACAAGCCAGACTCTTACGTGTACTCGAATACGGAGAGTTTATCAAAGTAGGCTCTTCCAAAGTGCAAAAAACCTACCCCCGCATTATTGCGGCCACTAATGTAAACCTCTTAGAAGCGGTTAGAAAAGGTAAGTTTAGGCAGGACCTCTATTATAGAATCAACACAGTAACCATACAGGTACCTCCCCTTAGAAAAAGAGGAGATGACATTCTTCTTTTGTTCAAAAAATTTGCCAACGATTTTGCAGACATCCATGTTACCCAACCCATCAAGCTAGACCCAGAAGCTGCACATACACTTTTAAGCTACACTTTCCCAGGTAATGTACGCCAACTAAAAAACCTTGTCAACCAAATGGCGGTCTTAGAATACCAGCACCCCTTGATAGATGCACAGACGCTAGCTACCTATCTACCTGCGCACTCTCAGGCACTCTTGACAGTAGCTCCTCATGATACCCTCAATCCACAAATCTCACCTGCCGAGCGGGAGATATTATACAAAGTCCTTTTTGAAATGCAGAAAGACTTGCAAGACCTTAAAAGATTGCTTTTTGAAAAACTACAAAAAGAAGAGGAAGGAAAAGATCTCATTGATGCTTATCCGGTTTTATTTAATAGGCTTAGAGAGCCTAATACTATAGCTGGCAACTTCCCTAAAACTCACACTCCCCCCGCTCCTATAGCCAACAAAAATCCCCTTCCTCTTGCTAAATTTTTAACCAAAGAAAATATAGAAGTACCAAGTCAGGAAGAAAACTTACGCTTAATTGACAAAGAGAAAGAACTTATACAAAAAGCCCTTCGCAAACATGACTATAAGCGTAAATATGCAGCCAAAAGCTTAGGTATAGCAGAGCGGACTCTTTACAGAAAAATTAAAGAGTATGACCTTTAATGGTACTTAGCTACATAATGGTAGCTACTTGCTAGCCGATGTAGACCTTTCACATGGATCTTATGCCCGTTTATGGTGTGTAGAAGTTGGAGGTTTTTGACTTGGGGATCAGCGGCATTCACTGAGTTAAGGAGTTGCGAATCTAGCAAATGTCCTTCAAGGTTTTGAGCAAGGGGGTAGTCGAAAGGCTTAACAGGATTAGTCTTTTGCGTACTTTCTGCGTTACGGAGTGGGTAAGTAAGAGGTAAATCTGTCCTTGTTACAAAATATAGACTTGCTTATTTCAATAATCAAAGCAAAAAGGAGGCGTTATTGGGTAGAGCGAGTCTATTTTGAATTTTGTGTAAGTAGTTGAAATAACCCTTAACTTTAACTTAATTAACTTTTCAACTACTTTTTATTATGAAAATACAAGAATTAGATCAACTAGCTAAAGACTATACTACTAAAGAAAGCCTCATAGGTAAAAGCGGAATATTTGATATACTATTGCAAAAGAAAGCCCCTACAAGCAGCCCTAGATGGTGCGCTAACTACGCACTTAAGCTATGAAAGATATGCCAAAAGTTCAACCCCAAACAACAGGAAAGGCTACATCAGTAAAACCTTACACTCCAGTCAGGGGCCACTTACTATACAATCCCCAAGAGATATACTAGGCAGTTTTGAACTACAGATTATCAAAAAACACCAAACTCGTTTTCAGGAACTCGATAATCCGATTATAGCCCTTTATGCCAAAGGGCTCACCACATGCTGGTTATCCATACTTACAGAGCTTAAAAACAGGGGATTACAAGATATACTTATCATCTGTATAAACAACCTAAAAGGCTTTAAAGAAGCCATTGAAGCAGTGTATCCTCAAACCAAAATACAGTTATGCATGGTGCATATGATACATAATAGTCTTAAGTATGTAGGTTACAAAGATCGAAAATCTTA
>JBCCHA010000087.1:0-3121 GCA_039028995.1 Bacteroidota bacterium
AATGTTTTAAAAATTATTTTGCTTCTTTACTGTACTATTTAATAAAAGTACTATCTTATGTCTTTTTATTGAAATATTTTATATGATTTTTTATTATGACAGTTAAGAAAAAAATACGTTATTCAGAAGAAGAGCTTAAAGAATTTGAGGGAATCATTAATGAAAAGCTACATAAAGTACGTGAGGACCTTAAAGAGTTGAAAATATCTATAGCGAAAATAAGTTTAAATGCTAGTAAGCTTAATAAAGTAGAAGAAAGTGTTGAGGTTGAGGCAAGAGAATACTTAAATAGCTTAGCTGCTAGGCAATATAAATTTATGTTGCATTTAGAACGTGCTTTAGAAAGGATCAAAATCGGAACTTATGGTATATGTGTAGTTACTGGGCAGCTTATAGAAAAAGAAAGGCTGTATGCAGTACCCCATACTACCCACTCTTTAGCCGCTAAAAAAAACAGACCTCTACCCACTTTGAGCTAATAACTTAAGCATCAATAGGCTTCTTTCATCATATGAAAATCGGCAAATTTATAGCCCATGCAGGCCTATGTGCTAGGCGAAAAGCTGTGGCGCTTATTCTTTCTGGTAAAATTAAAGTCAATAATAAGTTGGTTACCCAACTTAACTATGAAGTGGTACCTAGTGATCAGGTCATGTATGAAAATAAAGTGCTTCAACAGGAAAAAAAAGTCTATATTTTGCTTAATAAGCCACGTGGGTATATTACTACATTAAGTGATGAGAGGGGGAGGAAAACCGTAAGAGAGCTTATAGATTATAGAGGAGTAGAGCGGATTTATCCTGTAGGGAGATTAGATCGTGATACTACAGGCCTTTTATTTTTTACTAACGATGGTGATTTGGCCACACGGTTATCTCATCCTGCACAGCAAATACAAAAAGTATATCAAGTTAAATTGGCTACCCCTCTCAAGGAAGATGATTTAATCCACTTAAAAAGCGGAGTTAACCTGGCAGATGGATTTATCAAAATCGATGATATACAAGTTTTAAACTTCAACAAAACCAACTTTTCGCTGACTTTGCATTCGGGTAAAAATCGGATTATACGGCGTATTTTTGCCCATCTTGGTTATGAGATAAAGCATTTAGACAGGGTGAGATATGCCAGTCTTAGCCCTAAAAAACTCCCTTTAAAAGCTTGGCGTTTTTTAACCCATCAAGAAGTAAAGGCACTTAAATTACTTACCTCCGCCTCTTTATAAGTATTGTTTTACCTTCAATCAACATAGCCAAGTGCTTTTTTTAAAGTACATATTAAAGCAGTTCAGTAATCAAGCTACCCTGTTTTAGTATAGCATGGCATCCATTCTTCTTCTTTACCTATATATCCTTTCTTGAAGCCACACAAAATCAAGTAAATAATCAACTAAATCAATTTAGTGTATTGTTACACCACAAATTTTTATTACTTTTGTCACCTCAAACCTAACCTATACTTTCTTATGTGCATAACTAAACCCAAATGCTTAACCCTCCTTCTGCTGTCTTTAGGCGCTACAACAACCACTCAAGCAGCTCAGGACAATTCTATAAATATTGATTGTAAAATCGTATATCCTTTTACAGAAAGTACTAGCCTAAAGCAAATGAAGTTCTCTTTACAAGAAACAGGTAAACAGATAATAAAAAAAATGTATCACGATGAAGAATTAAACAGTTCTAAGCAGGAATTCGAGGAAAAAATTGATGCTTATGAGCAGTATAATCTTCAAAAACATGCTATACTATACATTATGCCTAACTCTGAAAAATCGGAGAAGTTTTACATAGGAAGAAATCAATCTTTAATATCTGTTGTGAATAAGCATCAGAATACCTTCAATAAGCCTAGACTAATATTGGAACCGAAGAAAGAGATATACTCGTTAAAACAGTCTACTATGACTGTACAGTACAAAAAAGAAAAAATACTTTTTACATTTTTTGAAAGTACTGACAAAATACAAAAAGTACAAACATATATTGAAGATACACTCTTTATAAAATGCAACGAACAAGAGTTAAATTATGTTAATCAAGAAGGAAATCTAGCGTTAGCTGAACCTAATGATAGGTTGGATAATTATAATAATCAGAAACTCTTACTAACAATAAAAGGAAGAGATCTGACCAAAATGGAAAAAAAGGCATTTAAATATGATAGCATAAAAACCATAAGCACAATCTATCAAATACCCGACAACTCTACGCAGGCTGTAAGAATAGCAAGCGATCTTAACAAGTATATTTTTGAAAAAATAAATCAAACATATACCCTGGAAAGCCAACTCGACCAAGCCAATAATAAAATATATACCCTGGAAAGCCAACTCGACCAAGCCAAGGAGAAAGCAAAAAAATATGATAGCATAAACACCATAAGCTCAATCGATCAACTACCCCAAAACTCTGAAGAGCCTATAAAAATGCGAAACTGTTTAATCAACGAGATTAATGAAAAACAAAATGAAATAAATCAACTGCAACGCCAAGCCAATAAGCAAGCACAAAAATATGATAACATACAAACCATAAGCGCAATCAATCAACTACACGTAGCCCCTTCAGAGCCTATAAAAATGGCAGAAAGTTTAATCAAAGAGATACAAAGATATAATAACATAGAAACCATAAACCACATCTATGAACTACCTATACCTATTTTAGGATTAGCATCTTCACCTCCTAAAAGAATAGGAAACGGTTTAATCAACGAGATTAATGAAAAACAAAATGAAATAGATAAACTGCAAAACAAAGTTTATAATCTACAAGCACCAAACCCCTCACTTGAACCTGAACAAGCGAAAGCCTACCGAAAGCTACTAAGCGATTATGAAGAACTGGAAGCTACTAAAAAATCAGATAAAGAAGGTTTCCAAAACCAAATAAATCAACTGCAAAGCCAACTCGTCCAAGCCAAGGAGAAAGAAGAAAAATATGATAGCATAAACACCATAAGCTCAATCGATCAACTACCCCCAAAACTCTGAAGAGCCTATAAAAATAGGAAACGGTTTAATCAACCAGATTAATGAAAAACAAAATGCAATAGATATCCTGGACAACCAACTCGTCCAAGCCAAGGAGAAAGAAGAAAAATATGATAGCATAAACAC
>JBCCHA010000088.1:0-3099 GCA_039028995.1 Bacteroidota bacterium
CATAGCCCTTTAACGCTATTTTATCCAAAATTAAATGCAACTCTTTTTTAGAGAGTTTTTGATTTTCTTTTTCAGAAGCCTCTTCCGAAGCTTCCAAAGGCTTTTTATCAACATTAAAAAATAGTTTGGCAGGATATTTTTTCAATTGGACATACGTTTTTTTTACCCAGTTTTTCCATGCTTTTTGAGGAGGAAAAAATAAGTAATTGATATAGGCATAGCCCCATAAAGCACCACCTAGCCTGGCGATGTGTAGCGCTTCTTCTCCTTCTTGTACAAAGAGGCTAAGCAGGGGAAAAAGTAAGAGTATAAAGGTGATGTATTTGATTTTTACAGAGAACAAAGGGAAGATTGGCAGGGCAAAGTTAGGGGCAAAGGTAGCAATACCTGCTATAACTGCATAGAGTGCAGCAGAGCTACCTGCTAGTTTGACAATAGTGCCGTTGGTGAGTGCTTGGGTTTTTATTTTGATAAAATAAGGCAGCAATTGATAACAGGACCAAAAGGTAATGCCTCCTGCTATAGCTCCCAAAAAGTAAAGCATGACAAATTTTCTATTGCCTAACAGATAGACTACTATACGACCAAAAACGTGGAGCCCGTACATATGCACGAGGAAGTACCATACTTCACTAGGTCCGTATACAAAGGCGTAGGTGAAAAGGGTCCAAGGTCTATTTCGAAGATGGTCACTCATGAGATATAAGTAACCACTTACTTTTTCAAAGTCTGCCATACCCATTAGCTTATTGGCAATATGTATGATCAATAGGGTAAAAAAAACCAAGCCATGGATGATAATAATCTGCATGAGTCGATTTTCAGGCTTTTCAAAATTTTTTTTAATGTAGTTTATCACTTGGTCAGGTAGCTAAAAAGTTTTACAAAAAAATAATATTTTTTAACAAAAACACCTCTCCCAAATCCTTCAAAGCACCTTGTAATTTGGTTAAAACCGCAGCTTTATTTATACGTAGCTCATGGCTTAATAAGGCAGAATTCAGCTTTATATATAACACATGTTGCTTGGTATAGCAATTTTGTATTTTCCCTTGTGTAAAAGGCAAAGCGATTTTGAAAGCCTGCAAAATTTTAGCCTTATTCCATTGAGATTGATAAGGCAAAGCATGGAGCGTATTTTTAATGAGATTACCAATTGGCCTAGGCGTTTTGTAGTGCATAGTACTAAATATTCTGACGAAAAAAAGGGGGGTTATAAATTTGGATATAGCGATTTTTAGTTTTTTCTAGTTTAAAAGAAAAGAGGCTTAGGCCATTGGTCAACATGATAAATGGGGCTTGTAGAGTAGCATTGTATAAAGCGATTTGATTCAAGTGTGCTTCTTGGAGTGCATAGCATGAGGCCTTGCACTCTACCAATATCAAAGGCTGGCCATATCTCTCTCTTACCAAGATGTCTATTCGCTTATAAATTCTACCATACTTAATTCTTTTCTCTAAAGTCACCCATGAGATCGGGTAGCCTAGCAAGTTTACCAAATAGTCAACCATCCACTGCCTTACCTCTTCTTCAGGGGTATAAGACACATATTTTTTACGTGCAGGATCGAATATAATTTTTTTATCCATGGGTTTTTTGTTGAAGAAAAACTATGGGCCAAAGTTATGAAATTTACAATAGGATGTACTATGTAATGTGGTACCTAGAGCCGGACTCGAACCGGCACGGTGTGAAACCATTGGTGTTTGAGACCAACGCGGCTACCAATTTCGCCATCTAGGCAGTAATTTTTTTACACTTATATAACCTGTGGAAATTGAATTAAGGTGACTGGGTATAGGTGGAGCTCCTCCTGTTGGATTCGAACCAACGACCCTCTGATTAACAGTCAGATGCTCTAACCAACTGAGCTAAGGAGGAATATTATATGGGCAAAAATAGTTATTTTTAATAAAAAATGATTAAATAATGCATTTTTTTACTTTATAGAGTATAGATTTTGTACAGCCTTAGTAAGTAGCGATTTAGCCTATCCTATATACACCAGATTTGTGGGCCGAATTTAAAAATTTACTACATAGGTTGACTACATCATCTTAAAATTATTGAATATTTGTAAGGCTTAGCCAGAAGACAATATGCTTTAAACCAATTCACTACATAGTTACTTTTGCTGCCATGAAAGCACATCCAACTTCACTACCTATAGATGTACAGTATTGACTATCATCAGCCACATTTTTTTCACGTTTAATTTGATAGCTACTCAAAGCTTTTTGGCACTTTTGCCTATATGCTTGAGATAAACAAGAATCATCATCTATTGTTGAAATATGTTGTTCACGTACATCATCGGCAAAACTATTGTTTGTATTAAGTAATGCATCATGAGCATAACGAAAATCCACTTGCTCAAGAAAATCTGCTTTATTCATAACTAAAACAGAATTCTTAAAAAAAGTGGAAGAATGTGCAGATTTAGCCAGCTCGCAATCTTCGAAATTTGTTTCAATAAAAAGATTATTGAAGATACGAACTCCGCATAATTTAGTATTGGAAAATTTTACTCGGTTGAAAGTAGACTCGCAATAAATCTCTACATCGTAAAATTCATTATTGGAAAAATCTATATCTCTACAATCAGTACTACTAAATGTGCAATTCCTCGATGTGCTATTTACAGCTTTTATATTTTAAAATGTACAAGAATTCAAAAAAACTTCTTCTATCGAAGTATCATCTAGCATACAATTTTCTATCTGGGAAAATGAAAACATAACATTCTTCAACGCTTTAAAGTTTACTTTTTGAAAAAAAGCTTCTTCGTATGAACTATCAAGATCTTGTATATCTTTTCATTATAGGTGACATCTTTTGCTATCAAAAACGTATACATAAGTATTTCATTTATGATGTCTTGAGGCAAGGCCAGCTTATAAAGCTTGTAGATAGTACTATCAAGAGACTTTATATAACTAGCAAAAAATTCACACTTTTGGCTCTTGGGGAAATTTTAGCTTGCTGGCTACTCAATAACTGTATGGGGGTTAATAGGCTAATCATTAAGCAGATATGAAGTAGTATGTGTTTATTTTGTAGTTTCATAATTTGAGCTATTGAGTTTAAAATACTGATTC
>JBCCHA010000089.1:0-3081 GCA_039028995.1 Bacteroidota bacterium
GTAATCCGATGCATTGGCTTGTAACCATTGATAAATTTTCAGTCCATTCCCTTGGTCACAATATTGTTTATGGAAAGCATTTAGGGCAAGGTCCGTGCCCCCGTGTTCTAGCTCTTACCAATATGTAGACTAAAGAACATTTCTAAACGTTTTTAAAGGTTTTTTTGTAATAAGAAAAATGTAGTGCCCACTACTTTCCTAAAAACATTCTTAACAGGCTGGAAACGCCGTTTTTTGAAAAAAAGTGCGGAAGTCGGGAAAAACACACCTTATTTAGCACTCAACCTCACTCGGAGAGGAGGTTGAGTGCTAAATAAACATACGGATGTACAGACACATTATCCGCTGTCACTACCCCTCTAAAATCTGCTGTCATTTTATTTTATCGTATTGATTGAGCTACTAGAATACAGGTCGTATTATTTGAGGCTATCTCTCCAAAAAAGTGTTAGCGCTTTCCGCATTGTGCAGCTTAATGTAAAAAGAAAACTTGCGCTGGCGCTGGTGCTAAAAAGTACCATATCATACTCCATAACATGGCTACTATTAGTCGGGGATAATCTACTACAACGCTTCCTAAATTTGAAGAGTCAATGATATTTCGCACTGTACCAGCTGGCAAACTACTTTGTATACCAATAATAGTAAAATAACAAACTAAGAGTGCAAGTACCCCTTGCAGGTACTGGGGAGATATTTCATCTACTTGAGCAGGGCAATATCGCTGTAGCAGGTTGTCTAGTGCTTTGGTGCTCTTATGTAAAAGGAAAGTGACAACAGCCCAACTCAATACAATATTGCAGGCATAGAGCTGAAGAGACTGCTTTGGTGATTGCAGTTTGATTTTTTGTGCCACATAGCATTGCATCCCATGAGATGTACAAAGGATTAGCGAGGTGCCTAAGCTGTAGTGCAAGGCCTTGCTTACTTCTGCCATCTGGACTATATCGCTTCTAATAGGCTTAGCAGAGTGGAATTGCTGCTTTGCCTTGTGTAATCTCCTACCAATCTCTCCTAAGTGGCTATTTTGTGTAAAGCTGAGCTTGGCTGTTTGGATAATATTTGGCCAAAAAATAGGCAAGCAACATGAGAGTACTGTGGCTGTTACTGGCATCTTTTTTTTCTCTTCTTGCGTTATTGCCAGATCATGATTATCGGAAATTGATTTCAACAAAGCATTGAAGCCAGGGATTTTTACACCTGTGAAATGGTTTAACGATGTTGTCCACAAAGGAAATAAACAGCAGTGGAGCAAAAACATTAAGGATATTTTTTGGTTTAAGTAGGTCAATAATTCAAACATAGGTGCAGGCAGGATGAGATACTCCACCAATAGGTCGATGATGCTACGATTACCTAAAAATGAAAAGGGCCAATAGAGGAGCCGTCCTAAGAGATAAAGCCCAATGAACCCGCCAACAAAAAAAGAAGGGAATAGGAGTACTTTTCGATAAAAGTCTTGGTTGTTCGATGAGGTAACATAGGGTTTTTGTTTTTTGATACCGAATAGCTGCCAGATTTTTTGGACTTGTGATGTACAGCAAATGCCTCCGATAATGTAAAGGAGTTCTAGTAGACCTACGTTTACTACGGCATTGATCGTCTGGTGCGCTTTAATCGCAAGTCCTTGATTAGTTATAGCAGTAGCAGAAGGCCCAGCGGCTACATGGGTAGGATTGAATAACGTAAATAAGCCTATAAGCGCAAGGATATGATAAGTGCGTAAACGGCTTTTGGATTGCTGTGTTGTTTTGCTGGTTTGCATAATGATAATGAATTAAAGATAATGAAACATTTGTATTGTTTTGTTGGCAATCCTTTGGCAAGTTTTTTGTCAAGCCATATCATGTCCACTTGGGATACTTTACCGCTAAATCGAAAATTTTACTTGCGCCTGAAGTTTAGCAAATAATTATTATCCTGAAAAGTAAAACTTTGTTTTATATCTTATTTTTCACTTTTCGAGGTATTTTTTGAAATTTTTCTAATAAATAAAAAGAAAAAACTAAACCATATGCTGCTGGTGGCAGCGGGGAAATACCCTTTTACCGCAGCTTCTGAAGCGCTAAGGGCTATCATATATGCTTCTCTAGGCCCAAGACTACACCATAGGCTATTGATGTCAAATAAACAGGAGCATACTTTGTAAATAGATTTTTTTTTGTATTATTGCATCTAGTTGGTGAAGGCTGTATACGCAAGTGCAGCATTGCTTGAATGCTATATTCCTGCCAGTATCGTGCTTGGTAAGAGGATATTCCTTTGGCCCAACTAGGTTGGTTTTAAAGTATCTAGCAATGAAGTTTTATATTGATACATCGGTTTTTGGGGGAGTTTTTGATGATGAATTTAAAGCACACACCGTTCCATTTTTCGAGTATATACAGCAAAATAGGTATACGATACTCTATTCAGATGTTTGTCAAAAAGAGATAAGCGAAGCGCCCTCGAAAGTCCAAAACTTAGTCGACTCACTCGAGCATATAGAGATAGTTTGTCTTAATAAAGAAATGAGCGCATTAGCAGAGTTATATATTAAGGAAGGAACCCTGCGCCCGCAAGATATTAATGATGCCGAACATATCGCTATTGCGACTGTGGCATCAGCGAGTGCGCTTATATCGTGGAATTTTAAACATATGGTTAACTTTTTTAAAATAAAACAATACAATGCGATAAATCTAAGAGAAGGTTATAGGATGATTAACATACATTCACCTAAAGAAGCTTATGAGTAATACCATGAAATGGCTTGAGGAAGCCAAAAAAAGAGATTATGAGTTGTACAAAAACGACAGAGAAGCCTACTATGCCGAACTCAAAGAATGTGGTATATGGCTAAAGAAACATCTAGCAGCCGTCAATAGATTGGCTTACCATATATGGCCTACAGCACCGAGTGATGAGCAAGGGGAATAGTCTTACCATAGGAAAAGGGCGTATTAAAATTCCCTTTTAGCGCTTATCATCTCTCAACGGGATTGCTAGGGTTACATTTTAGACATATCCCAAATATAAATGAAATTAATAGTCGGTAGGGAATAATTACTTATATTTAGCCGCCGTAGAGATACTAGAAAA
>JBCCHA010000090.1:0-3043 GCA_039028995.1 Bacteroidota bacterium
GCTTTTTCCCCCACAACCTTTCTTTTGGCGTCAGCGGTATTCTAGAGGCTTTTCTATTTACAAAAGTAGGAGGCTCCTCTCCATAATACCACTTGGAAAATCCTCTGGCTAAAAAAGCAAAGCCTGTAACGCCGGCTACGGCAAGGCCTACCTGTCCTATTCTTTTGCCATTAACGAACTCGCCAAGCCCTTTGAACCTAGCTTGTATTTGATCTAAGCCGATTTTTCCTTCTTTTTCTTGTATTTCTAAGTCGTATGCATGCTTTTTTTCATCCCTCTCTAATGCTGCTTCTTGCGTACTTTTTAACTTTTCTAACTCCGCCTGTTTCTCATTTTCTATTAGGGCTTGCGCGCGTTCATGTTCTTTATTTTTTTCTTCCTCTTTAAGGTCAACATCTCTCTTTTCATTGTTAAATTTTTGATCAGCTTCAGTTTGTGCTAGTTTCAATTCATGAGATTGTTTTTGGGCTTCTTTATATCTTTTTTCAGCTTCTTTTAGTTCGCTAAATTTAACATTTTGGAAGATTCTTATTAAAAGATCATATTTAGACCATCCAGATGCAGATTTCTCGTGCTTTATGCTGTTTAGATAGGTACTAAATTCTACTGAGTGTTGCATTAATTGCTTTATTTTTTCCTGATGCATGTATGCTTCAAGAGATATCATACCATGGTTAGTTAAGCAACAGAGTTTAGCAAAATCAGCACTTATACTATACTTTGATAACTCTTGGTTGTTAAAATCCCTTTTATTTTCTATGGCTCTGCGCATAGAACTTCTAGAGTCCACGGTATTTCCTATCTCGTATATTAAATCGCCTACAGCATGACCGATGTCTCCCATGGCAGCTAGATAGGCTTTTTGGCAGGTAGCACTTAGTAAAAAGAAAAGTAAATAGGTATGTTTTTTCATGGGTTGGGGTATAGTAGTAAAAGGCGATGCAAGCGTTTTTTAATAGGTGAAAATCAATTGCAATTTTAATTTAAACCTAGTTGTTTTTCAAACGTTTTATGATGGTTCAATAAGCAAATGCCCTTGTTTCAACTGTGTATTGTGGATTGGGCGTTTTGAAATGGGTTGTTAATGCAGGTTTATAAAGTAAAAAATATATTTTTGCCGATGAATATATAAGCATTTTACATATGATCAATTTAGAAGATATTATGGGGGAGATGCAGAAAATGAAAACTTCCCTGCAAGAAATAGAAGCTAAAACAAAGCATTTGCGTGTCACTAGCGAAGCGGGCGCTGGGCTGGTGAAGGCTACTATTGATGGCAATAAGAAGTTTATAGGCATTGAAATAGATGAAAGCTTACTTAATAAGGCGGATAAAACCATGCTGCAAGATCTTATGGTGGCTGCGGCTAATCTTGCTTTGGAAAAAATACAGGATGAGATTAAGCGGGAGGTGGGTCAGGTAGCAGGCTTGCCTAATCTTTTGCAGGAGATGATGTAGCTTTTTGATAGGGGATGTTAGATCACGATTATTTCATGGGGCAAGCGCTTTTGGAAGCCCAAAAAGCTTATGAGGCAGATGAAGTACCTGTGGGTGCGGTGGTAGTGTATGATAATCGCATCTTGGCCCGTGCACACAATCGTGTGCAGCATAGCCAAGATGCTACTGCCCATGCGGAGTTGTTGGCTTTGCAAATGGCTTGCAAAAAGCTGCAGGCTAAATACTTACCTGAGTGTACCTTGTACATTACGCTAGAGCCTTGTGCCATGTGTGCGAGTGCCACTTATTGGTTGCAGCTTGGTCATCTTGTTTTTGCTACTCAAGATCTTAAAAAGGGGTATTCGCTTTGGTCACAATCTTTGCTTCATCCTAAAACTAAACTGACGCATGGCCCATTGGCTACAGCAAGCAAAGTGCTTTTACAAAGTTTTTTTAAAGCACTTAGGCAGAAGTCTACTTTGTAAGGGCAAGTGGGGTAGGGCTATACTTTGTATTCCCTTTTCAAACTGATATTTTTGTAAGCGTAACTTTATGCAAAAGCTTATTTGATATCATATGCAAAATTTAGGAGAAATTATCATTAAAATCATTACTTTTCCATTTACACTCATCAGGTGGTTTTTTTATGCACTGGTGATTTATTTGTTTGTATTTGGGGTGAGTACTGCTTTATATCGCTATGAAACAATGCCTTCTTCGCTAAAGCCACTCTATGAAAGTATTACGCGCATTAATAATGTCTTGCTGGCCAAGCTGACGCCTCATGTTGAAAAAATGGCTACCCGGCTTGAGGGGGGGGAGCAGGAAAGGCTGCCTAAAGATGATGAGGGTACGCACCAGGTGGCTGAGGTAAAGCAGCCTCGTGATCAGGTGGAATTGGTGGTAGAAAAGGTAGATAGGCTTTTTGTGACAATGAATAAGCTTACGGAAAAAAGGTTCAGTAATATGTCTAGATTGATGGGAGATTTGAATACACAACAAAAAAATAATGCTTTTTATATCAATATGTCACTGGGCTTAGCATTTCTCATGGCTATAGTGCTTTGCATAATTGGGGTAAGCCAGATGAGGACTTAGTCGGAATTGAGCTTGACAAGTCTTATATTTGGCGTGTAATTTTTCTTTTTTTTAAAAACAATGTTTGAACAATTATTCCAATCGGATACGCTTATTAAATTGCTTTTTGTATTTACAGGTTTGTTTATTGTGCAATTTTTTATGATACGCCCTAGAAGAAAGGCGGATCAGGATCAGGATGACTTTTTAAAAAATCTTAAAATGGGTATGCAAGTGGTGACGATAGGGGGTATACATGGCAAAATCAAGAAGGTGGGGGAGGAGCACTTGGTTTTGGAGTTAGATGCTAGAGGAGGAAGTTGTACTATTGATAAAAATGCTATTTCAAAGGAGCGTAGTGCTGAAGCTACTAAAACTAGCGCAAAAGCAAGCAAATAATGGAGTTTTTTTTAGATCATTGATTTTAATCTTGAGATGAAATTTTTTAAACATTTTTAGATTAATCAAAATAGAAAGGTTGGTGTATAAAACCACAATTATTTATATTTGTACGTATACAAATATAGAC
>JBCCHA010000091.1:0-2976 GCA_039028995.1 Bacteroidota bacterium
GGCAGTTGCTGCGGGGGCCGTTGTCCCCATCACGCGTAGGGTTCACCGCAACCCTACCAAGGCACGCGGGTGCGAGCCAAAAAGCCTAATCATCTTACCTATCCAAAAAGCCTATCCACTATATACAAGCCAGATAAACCACTATTTTGGCACAATTGCCCAATCCCATCAAGATAGCTTTATAGCCCTCAACACCCTCCTATTTCACCAAGCCCTATTTATATACCTCCCCCCCCACACCATACTTCAAAAACCACTCCTCATACACCACCTTACCACCCATCCATCACATCCCAGCATACACCCCCGCCTACTCCTCCTACTAGGCCAAAATAGCCACCTAACTTGTATAGAAAACTTTTATACCCAAGCAGAAAACCAAATCCTCATCAATCGCGTAGCAGAAATCAACCTAGCCCCCCACGCCCAGCTAAATTACTATCAACTACAGCCCAAAACTCCCTCTCCTACCTGGCAAATGCACTATACCCATATTCAGCAAAGCCAAAATGCCCAACTCAACCACTACACCTTTTCATTAGGCAGCAAGCTAGTACGCAACCACCTGGCCACCAAGCTGGCAGAGCCATATAGCGAAGCTAACCTCTATGGGCTATATGCCATAAATGGAGAAAACTATATTGAAAACCAGACCGAAATAGATCACTATGCCCCAAACACCACTAGTGCACAACACTACAGAGGCACTGTAAAAAACAATGCAAAAGGCATATTTAGAGGCACTATTTACGTACGCCCGCACGCCCAAAAAACCCAAGCGAACCAAAACCACCATGCATGGATACTTAGCCCCAAAGCCCGTATCTACACCCAACCCCGCCTAGCGATACAAGCCGATGACGTGAAGTGTACCCACGGAGCTACAATAAGCCAACCCGATGCAGCGCAGCTTTTTTATGCACAAACAAGAGGCATTACACCCCAAAAAGCACATCAACTACTACTCCAAAGCTTTTATGATCAACTCATTAAATCAGTAAAAGTATTACCTTTACAAGCTTATTTAAGAAAAAATATCATCCATACCTCTTTAAAATGACCCCACTTAATCAATCTTTTCACATGTTTTCACTACAACACACCTACAAATTTATCCTAATCGCCCTTTTGCCCACTTTAGTAACCCCTTCACTATCAGCTGCAGAAGAAACAGGAAGGAAATACGTTTACCTAAAAGACAATATAACTAATAAAGCATATGAATTTTATTATGAAGAAAACAAATTAACCGAATCACTTCATGAAATTGTTAAAAATACCTTTGAAAAAGAAAGCATAGCAAAAGATAAGTATGGTTATGCATTGACTAAAGAAAAATATTTTTTATACGCAAATGAAAAACTTTGTTACGAGCAAGAAGCTATAGAACAAGCCATAAAAGCGAAAGCTATAACCGAAAGAAAAAATAACTCAGGTATTTTTGTAAACGTAGATGCTAATGAACAAAACACTTTACCCCTTTATTTGGTTATCGCACCTACTGAAGAAAATATAAAAAAAGCAGAAAACAATAACCATGAAAAAATAGAAGAATGCTTAAAAGAAAATATAAACCCAAATGCAGAAGTTATCAAAGCAAAGCAAAAGGAAATAAAACAAAAAGTGCAAGCTATAACCGAACTAGAAATGACATTAAATAAATTAAAGCTTGATCACGACAAATACCATGCTTGTCATCAATTTATTCTCCATGCGTTTGGAAAAGGAGTGTTTGCAGTAAAAGAAATACATGGAGACTTAAATAACTATCTAACTATGATAGATGAGCAAGCTAAAAACCAAGAAAGTGATGAATCTTTTAGAAACAGTATAAGAAGCAAAATTAAAGCTGAACACAAGGAGAAATCAATAATAAAAAAAGTAGATATAGAAAAATATAAAGATGAGTTAGAAAAATCTTATAATGAGTATGAAGAAAAAAAAGAAGCAATAGAAACCTCAAAAGAAGAACTAAAAAAGCTTAGCAATGAACTTACTGACTTAGCACAAAAAAATCAGGTAGACGACTCAGTCTACGAAAAGTTAGCTAATGCACAACTACAAGAATACTTAGCCCAAGAAATAAAACAAGAACTATCAGTTGTTAAAAGTGATGATGAAAATAGTAATGCCCAATACCCAAAAAATCCGCAAGAAAAGCAAAACAATACACAGAATATAAATGATAACCTAAGCGACGAAGAAGCCCTCAAACGTGCAATTGAAGCTAGCCAAGCAGAAAAAAGTAACCAAGAAGACTCAGACCTACTCATTCAAAGTATAATGGTGTTTACCCAAGAACAAGCACAAGAAGCTGAGGTTCAAGAACCAGAAGACATTAAAGAAAACCAAGAAAGCGTTGAGGAGGAAGAGCTTGAACCCTCAAATAGCAATACAGGAGATGCATCAAAAAATAAAAACGATGAAAATACTAGCAAAGACCCTAAAGATGAAAGAGATAGCAGTAAAAAAGCATCGGAATCTACAAACTCTTCTACACAAGCATCTAAACTAGATAGTGAATCCAAAGCAGATAGTGCAAAAAAGAAACTTAACGATAACCCAGCTAATACTGCCCAAGATACACAAAGCACTAAGGCAACTTGTGTAAATGAGGAGGATACTAAGCAAGTGAAAAAAGAAGATGGGCCAAACTACTATTTCATGATACGAAATGTAACAGGAGGCATTGTCATTGCTGTGGGGCTATTATATTATGTCGTGTACGCTGTACAAAAGCCCAAAAAGCATCCCCGCAGATTGAGTAAAAAAACCAAAACACGCACCTATAGATCTAAACGTAAATCACGCTACTAGGTTCTATTCAGCATTTTGGGTTCTATCCAAGATTTTGTGTAAGTAGATTTTTAGGACTAAGTGAATACCTTCATACTACGCGCTGCATCAAATCTCATGATAAAACGATTGATAGCCGAGTGCCAATCAACTATAGGCATAGTCCATTTTTTAGATATA
>JBCCHA010000092.1:0-2969 GCA_039028995.1 Bacteroidota bacterium
CGAGAGCAAAGGCATCAAGGTAAAACTTGGACACACAACCGCCGAGTCGATTACGCGGGATTTGCCGCAGGAAAAGCTCGACGACAAGCTCCCACGATAAAAAATAGTAACCAAGACAAGGAGTTTTTAGCCTTGTATAAGGCTAACTATACTCAAATAGCAAAATATGAAGATCTTAAAAGGGTAAGTTGATGAAGAGAATTGGTATGCTGCAACCTATTTTTTGGAAAATGGGCAAAATATAAAGTTTGCAGTTTGTGTAGTGGACGTTGCACTTGTATTGAAATCACTATTCATGCTTCAAGGTATATTTTCAGTTGAGGATACATATGGGTGGTTGGCTCTTAAGATAAAAGAAAGACATAGAAATATTAGTCCAGAAAATTGGTTTTTAGAGGTCATATACTTTAGAGATTTTCCCTGTGGTAAGAGAATATCTCCATTTGAACTAGCTTTTAATATAGCTAAACATAAAAAAACTATGTTCCAATATGCTTTTTCTCAAAATTTGTAGCTCTTCCTAATCTTAAACAAATCAGTCTTCTTCAATTTACTAGGCATGAATATGCGCTTTTCAATTATTTGCACTATCATCCTTTTGACCGATGCGATAGTTGTCATAAGTCGAGATTTGAGATCTATAAAGCAACTATTACTCTCAAAGACTCCTTGCCTGAAAGGGATAGGGGGAGGATTAGGAGGCAAATCAAGTGCCCTCACTGTGGTTTGGCGTGCTATTGCTCTAGAAAGTGTCAAAAAAATCTTGGTATGGAGCTGTTAAAAATTAGGATGGGGTTTGGGAAAAGCCTTCTGAAGAGGTGCAGAAAGACAATGCACATAAATTCATATGTGGTATTTTATGCTATTTGACTGGTATAACTGGCTTTGCTATGAAAAAATAGCTTTATGATATTTTAACTGATTGTTAAGTAAACTTAAGTTACTTATTTGGCAGATGAGTATTAACTTGCTCAATAGGTAGAAGGCCTTGTGCTTTGCCTATTTCTAGCATGTAGGCATAAAGTGCTGAGTGGGTATTAGCTACAGATCCGTCTATTAAAGCTTCTTTAAGTGATTTTCTTATTATGCCTACTTGTTTAGAAGGTTTTAAGGCATAGGTTTTCATGATGATATGCCCGTCTATGACGGGTTGTAAGTTTACTATTTCGTCATGTTTTTGTACTTGTTTGATTTTGGCTTCTACTTGTTGGAGATTATGAAGGTAAGTGTGTACTTTTTTTTCGTTTTTAGAAGTAATGTCTGCTTTGCAGAGTTTCATCAAATCATCTAAGGTGTCACCGGCCTCATAGATAAGTCTTCTTACAGCAGAATCTGTGACTTCTTTACTTAGGGCTATGGGGCGTAGGTGTAGCTTGACAAGCTTTTTAACATAGCGCATTTTTTCATTAAGGGGTAGGTGCATTCTTTTAAAGATGCGTGGGACCATACGACTACCTAGCTCTTCATGCCCATGGAAACTAAAACCTGTATTGGGATTGAATCGTTTGGTTTGTGGCTTGGCAATGTCATGGAGGAGGGCAGCCCACCTTAGCCATAGGTTTTCAGAAGTAAGGCTTACATTTTTGAGTACTTGTAGTGTATGTTTAAAATTGTCTTTATGCGTATGTATGCCGATACGATCTGTGCCTTTTAGTTTTTCCATTTCAGGTAAAATAAGTGGTAAAAGCTTGGTTTGATCAAGTAGTTGCATGCCTTCTGCGGGCTTTGGGGACAAAAGGATTTTGTTTAGTTCTGTATGAATACGTTCTTTGGAGATAATAGATAGTCTGTTGGCTTCAGTGGTGATAGCGTGTTTTAATTGTGGGGTGATGGTAAAATGGAGTTGGCTGGCAAAGCGGATAGCACGCAGCATGCGTAGTGGATCGTCAGAAAAGGTACGATGGGGCTCTAGGGGGGTGCGTATGATTTTTGCTTTTAGGTCTTCTAGGCCTTGAAAGAGATCGATAAGCGTGCCAAATTTTTCTTGATTGAGAGAAATAGCTAAGGCATTGATGGTAAAATCTCTTCTACGCAGATCATCTGTTAAACTACCTTGAGTTACTTCGGGTTTGCGAGAGTTTGGGGTGTAAGATTCTTTTCTAGCTCCTACAAACTCTATTTCTAGATCTTGCCAAGCTACCATTGCGGTGCCAAAGTTTTTGAATACACTGACTTTGGCATTGACTTTTTGGGCAAAAGCTTGGGCGAATTGTATGCCGTCACCTACGCAGACTATATCTATGTCTTTGACTTTTCTTTTTAATAAGATATCACGTACAAAACCTCCTACCACATAGGTGGGTATATGATGCTGGTCTGCTATTTTTTGTAAAATAGCAAAAATTGGATAGTTATTTAGCAGATTTGTATAAGACATAGCAGGGGATAATTATGCTAGAAGACTATGTTTTTTTTACTAGCATAGAGGTGGTATAAGCATTTTAGTTTGTGTATGACTAGCGCTTGGCTTTTTTACGCTTGCTTTTATTTTTGCGAGTAGCTTTCTTTTTGGGTAACAGATCTGGGCCTAAAATCACTGCGGCTAAAACTGGTATTGCCAGCCACATATATCTCATAGATCCATCAGCTGTTTTTGGGCTATCGTTGTTGCTGTTACTACTATTATTAGGTTTTTTTGCATCGTTGTCTTTAGAGGCATGACTTGTTTGGCTATCATTTCCATTGGCATTGTTGCTATCACTATTGGGTTTCGTTCCGTTGCTTTCACTTTCATTATTTTCTACCCTGAGGTAAATAACACCTTGTTGTATCGATAAATTATCAAGTTTCATATCTTCTTTTTCTACATATTTAAGCTTGATACCATCATGATATGATAACTTAACCTGATTATTCTTCTTTAATTTTTTAAATTCAGCTTTGTTTTTTAGATCGTTTATTGTTTGGCTTATATACATAGGGCACTGCAAATTTTCGTTGCTATATTCTGAATGCAAATGTACATTTAC
>JBCCHA010000093.1:0-2774 GCA_039028995.1 Bacteroidota bacterium
GTAGTATGTATAACCCTTTAAATTTATACTATTATGAATATTATCGTAGCAAGCATGGCTGGTGAAATAGGAGTTAACTAGCCTTATCAATATCAAGGGCGTGGCTAATTAAAGTTACGCCCTTTTTTTATCTTTTATTCTCTCAATCAACATGATACAAGGTAAGCCTAAACTCAAAAGTTACATTTTAAAATATCGTATAAAAAATCACCAAATAGTATTACGATTTAACGGCATGTTAGGTCATTTTGAAGATCCTACAGGCCTTGTTTGGTCACTTATAGAAATGCTTGATGGTAAAAATACGTATGCTCAAATTGTTGAAAATCTAAAAAAACAATATCCTGAAATAAAGGATGAAGCAATAGAAAAACATTTTCAAGACCTATTGCAACACAATTTACTAGAAGACACTACACATACTTCAGCTGAAGTATTAGATACCTACACAGCTGAGCGCTGGAGTCGCAATATGGACTTCTTTGGGTCTATGACTCCATACGGAAAAAATAAGTATACTTACCAGCAGAAAATTAAGGATGCCAAGATCTGCTTGCTCGGATGCGGAGGTGTAGGTACGCATGTGCTCTTTGATCTAGTAGCCACAGGCTTTCAAAATATTACCATTGTTGACTTTGATACCATAGAGCTTTCCAATCTCAATCGTCAAATCCTTTATCATGAAACGGATATAGGTAAATCAAAGGTACATCAAGCCAAAGAGCGCATGGTAGCATTTTGTCCCAAAGCCCATATTACACCTATTGAAACAAGACTAGATAGCATGGAAAAGATAGCTTCTGTTATTGAAAGGCATGATTTGGTGATTTGTGTGGTAGACAAGCCAAGACATGAAATTGTAAGCTGGCTTAACGAGGCTTGTGTAAAGGCAAAAATACCTTTTATTAGTGGTTTTGTCGAATTAAGAAGGGCTGTTTTTTATAGTGTCATACCAGGGGAAACAGGTTGTGTAGCTTGCTGGCGCAAAAGTGTATCTCAAGACAATCCATTAGCTTTTTCTGTGCTTGAAAAAGGAAAAAACCTGAAAATCGATTATACCGAACCAGCCCCTGCTATGGTAGCACTTGTAAGTATAGAGGCAGGCTGTATGGTGGCAGAAGCTATTAAACTTATTACGGGTTTGCAGGCGCCTAGTCTTACCAATAAGCTAAAAGTATATAACTTTGACGATGTCTCAATCTCTACGCAGGAAACTTGGCAAAAGCGGCCTGAATGCCAAGTATGTGGCTTCATCAAATAAATCTTTATCGCTCAATCATGTACAGATTTCTTTTTTCCTATTTAATAAGTGCTTTTTGCGGGTGGATATTGGCTTTTTTAGTCCCTCTAACGATAGAGGGACTGACTGACTCAGCCTTTTATACAGCAGCTACCTATGCTGTAAGTTACTTGCCTTATCTTCTGGTGATGCCTATAGGTGGTGTGCTAGCTGATGTTTTTAATAAAAAGAGAATGATGCAGTTTTTGGAACTAGCCAATGTACTATTTACTGGGTTTCTCATTATGGCCATTTTCATTTTGCGCCATGTGGGGCTCATACTATTGGCGCACTTTATGCTATGTGCTGTAGTAGCTGTGCAGCATCCTGTTTTTCAAGGTATGATACCCGCTATTGTGAGTAGCGAAAAAGCTAAAAATTTTCATGCTTATACAGGCATTATGACTCATGTCATTGCTTTAGCAGCTCCTGGCCTTACGGGTTTACTACTTATGTATTTTGATAAAAAAATGCTTTTTTATGGATTGGGCTGTGGTTATTTGCTGGGGTTTGTATTGATAAGCTGGGTGAGCTACCCACATCATCATCTCAAAAAAGAATGGGGGTTTAGAGCTATTGTAAAGGGGCTTAAAGAGGCTTTTGTGTATGTGTTGCATGAGCCCTTTTTTAAGTATACCATTATACTCGGTGTTTTTTCGTGCTTTTCCCAGTCTTTTATTAGCTCAAATCTTATTCACTACCTCAAACACCACCACGGCATGAGCGGAGAGTATATAAGCTATTGTTACATCCCTATGGGCTTAGGATCTATTATAGGCTCTATGCTCGCTACCTATATAGTAGGCAGACTTCCTAGTGCAAAAGTACTCCTTTATAGCTCTACCCTAGAGGTGATAACTATAGGTTTGCTCTTAGTTTCATCGCATGTAGGGCTGTTCATTGGTTTACGAAGCTTAAGAAATATGCTGATTTCTATTTATATAGTTGCGTATTTTACCCATAGACAAAAAATAGTAGCTCCTCATTTGCTCAGTCGAACAGTGGCTGTAACTCGTATGCTAGCCTGGACTCCCATCCCTTTAGCTAGCCTAAGTAGTGGTTTTTTATTTGAAAAGACCCAAAGCTTCCAATACTTAATTATAGCCAGTGGCTTGTCGTTATCTTTAGGGCTTTTACTTTCTTGGCGCGGTTTAATGCATGCAGCTAGTAAAGGAGAAGAAGAGGCTGCCGTATGTGTTTGATTTGTTTTATAGTGGTGGGGGTAGTAGTGGTATTGGTCTTGCGTTGGTAAAGGTGATTGTGGAGTCTTTTGATGCAAAAGTACATGTGGAGTCGAAGCAGGGGCAAAGTTCTTTTACAGCGTTTAGTGTTGCTTTTGCTTAAATAAGGAATATTTAATACAGTACTTCTAAGCACAAATAAAAAACGATTTATGCTGTATTTTGGTTCTATCTAGTATTTTTTGTAAGTAGCTTTTAGGCTAAGTTAATATTCTCATACGCTTTACTCTGAATTCGATAATAAAACTGTAAAA
>JBCCHA010000094.1:0-2714 GCA_039028995.1 Bacteroidota bacterium
TTGACCAGTGGACGATTACATAAATTATATGACGCATGCTGCTGTGGATTGCTTGCAGCGCAACACTGTGTGGAAAAGAAGCTTAGCAAGATAAATAAGATAGCCATTAAAAAAACATATCTTCGTTGTTTGTATCTCTTTTTTTGCATAATTATTTGTGTTAAATTGGTTAAAAAGCATATTGTTTTCTCCTTTACTATATTTTATGACCAAGGAAGCCTATATTTACAACCCGTCTAGAAGAATTGGGCAAGTATATAAAATTCCATCCATAAAACACAAACTATTTCTTATATGTGATATGCGTGCCCAGTAAATGATAAACGTTATTCGCTCTGCTCGCGTCTTCCGCAAGAGAAAGTTAGCTACTTTGGTTGCGCCTCAGCACGAGTAACCTCTCTTTGTGCAGGAGTTCCTTCGCTCTCCGCTCAAGACGAGCGCCTATAGTAGGGCCTTCGCTCAACGGGAGCACCTTCGGTGCTCGTTTCAGGAGAGACTGCGCTTACGTTTCAGCACGAGTACCTACCGAAGGTACTCTATCCCTCTATACGCCTTTCTTTTGGAGGAATAGTGCGTAAGCTGATCAAAAAAAGACTTTTTTAAAGAAAGTCTGCAATATTCATCAAAATTACGAAAGAGGTCAGCAATAGTTTCAGGGCTTGTCCATTTCTCTTTACCATTATAGAGGACAATAGTATATATTAGGGGAAGTTTTTCATATCCTTGGTTGAAATGTGCTCGGGCAATAGCCATCTTTCTCTCCAATATGCGGAGTTTTTTGGGGGGAGGATTGACCACATTGTTATCTCAAACTTAAGACAACAATGTTTCCAGTTTCCCCAAGGACAATCGTAGTATTTGAGCTATTTGCATCTTTGACATACCAGAAGAGAACATTTGTTGAATAATGGATATTCTTTCTTGCTTTTTACCTTGTTTTATCCCTTTTTCTATACCTTCTTTTTTACCTTGTTTTATTCCTTGTTGTATACCTTGGGCTATACCTTCTTTTATATTTTTGTCCCTAGTCTTTTTAATGACTTTTTCTGCTTCTTCTTGGACTTTATTGTAAAACTTCATAACAATTTTCTTTTTATTACCTAGGGCAAATTTACTAAATTCTTCGCATAATTCCTCAAATTCACGATTATCGTTGATGGCGATATAGACCATGTTTTCGTCATCATCTTGGTCATATTTTTTCAGTAAAGGAAAGAGAAAAGGCTGTATAATAGTATAATTTCCCAGTATTCTTCCTTTCATGATCAGTTGTGGTGCTGCCGCTTCTTCTTGTAATACCAATATCTGTGGAGGAATATTCTGTAAGTTGGTCAAAAAAGGCTTTTTTAAAGAAAGTCTGTAATATTGATCAAAATCATGAAAGAGGTCAGCAATAGTTTCAGGGCTTGTCCAGTTCTCTTTACCATTATAAAGGACAATAGTATATAGTAGGGGAAGTTTTTCATATCCTTGGTTGAAATGTGCTCGGGCAATAGCCGTATGGTATTCCCATATGCGGAGGGCCATTTTTTTATCGTGCTTAGCTTGCGCTTCAAGATGGACAAACACATATACTCTCTTTCCGTTTTTCTCTTTAACAGAATATAAGAGATCTGTAGTTTTTGCTCCATTGCAAAAAGAACACACAAAATTTCCAGCCTCTATCCTAACTGTATCTAGGTCCACCTTATCAATTATCTCTTAAAGCACGTGCTACTGGTAACTTGGAAAAGTTATGCTTAAAGTTATGGTCATGAATATTACATTTGCATTTATGCTGATTAAAGCTACTAACTAAGTTGCTAAAAATGACACTTTCTTGCTTAGTCGAATCCTGAAGAAGCCCGTGCTGAGCGCAGCGAAGTATATTTCCAGGAAATTTTACAGCAGGGCTGTTTTTTAGGGAAACTTTTTTCTTTTTTACCATAGTAATCTTTTTAGGCACAGTGACCTGTACGCTTTAAACTAAGTTAGTTATTTTTCATTACACTACCAAACATATTACACCTTATATCTGTGCACTCACGTTAGATGTTAATACCATCAACCGCTAAGCCCTTGGAGGGCAGTTATTAGTAGAAAAGTATCAGCTATATTGTTAGAAGATATCATAAAAATATATAATCTATGGCGAAGGACGATCTCCTATAAGATTAGCACTTTTTTCATATTGCTATAAGCAACCTGTTTCCTAAAATACGCGAAGTTACGGATAAATATCTGATATACGCTTCTAAATTATAGCACAATCTTTATCGTTTAGCACCAGAAGGCTGTCACCAATAAGCTATATCTCAGGAAAGGCATAAAAAATTTCACTCTAGGTCGTCATATGATATAAAATCTAATTCTTCTTCATTTTCGGCAAAAGAATCTTTATGGGGATTAGCTGAAAAGAGGAGCTTAGGATAGTAAAAAAACGCAAAAGCAATACCATATATTGCGCCACCAAAATGGGCTTCGTGGGCAATATTATCTAAATGGCTAGTAGCCAGTTGGGAATAGATTTTAAAAAAATAATACAAAAACAAAAACAGATTAAGTATTCTTATATTTTCTATATTTCTCCTGCTAAATCCTAAGCATAGGCTGGCAAATTTAACCGCAAAAACACCTCCTGAAGCGCCTATGGCTTGGATTAGGGTTCCTTGCCTAATATGATATTGATGCTGAAAATAGCAGGAAAAGATGATAGCTGTAATATAGAAGAGCAA
>JBCCHA010000095.1:0-2646 GCA_039028995.1 Bacteroidota bacterium
AAAACAAATTATATATTTGCTGCAGACTAAGTAACCTTTTTAATTGCATTAATTATGATAACAAAATCTACTATAAACATCGCTTTTATCCGATTATTTTTCTTTATTGGCTTTATTATTTTGCTGTTTAAGCCTGTATATGCCGCTGCGGAAGCTAATACCAACAAAGCAAAAAGTTCAGCTGCAAAACCTACTGCTAACCAATATAGCAATCAAGCAATAACAGGGGTAGATGAAGAAAAAAGTAGTGTAAATTCTGATAAAGAAAAGGAAGAAAAAGGGATTATATTATTTGAAGAATATGTTTTACAGCTGTACCGAAGAATAGCCTATATGGAAAAGGATGTAAAAGAACCTATTGTCCTAGTGATCGGGATTACTGGTGCAGGAAAAAGCACTACGATCTGCCACCTTATGGATATTCCTTTGTATAAAGAAGAAGTGAAAGAAAGAAAACCCTCTTTTCTCAGTGATGAAAATGAAGATACTCAAGAAGACGATAATGGTATAAGCAAAGCAACTAAGGGAATTGATCTTGATCCTAACTATCCTGCACCTGATTTTCCTTATCCTAAAATAGGGCATAATGCAGCTGTTTCTGAAACGATAATGCCAGGAATTTTTCATAATCCCAGCCAAGAATCACCTTTGTATTATTGTGATATGCCAGGTTTTGCTGATAAAAGAGGTGAAGCAGAAAAAGAAATAGCGGCGCTTGCGCCTACCATGTTATTGCAAAGTGCTCCTAAAGGGATAAAAGCTGTGCTTATCATTATGGATTATCATACCATTAAGTCAGGTAGATCAGGAGCTAATTTTATCCAAACAATACAAGATGTGATGAGCCACTTTCGGTATGGGCAGTGGAACGTTATCAAAAATTCCCTTTTTCTAGGTATTACACAGTGTAAGGGAATAGAGGATCAGAAAATCAAAGGAGTCTTCAAAGACCAGATAATCGCATTATATGATGAATTGCCAGAAAAAGAAAAATTGGCACAAGCTGCTGAAAAAAAATTAGCTGAGTTTCAAAAAAAACAAGCTCTAAATAAGCAGGAAATTTCCAGTTGTAGTAAATCTATAGCTGAATATATGTTGTGCAAAGAGCAAGAAAAGTTTTTTGAAATTTTTACAGAAGTAGACCAAACCCAACAGCCTATTAAGATTACTTTTAAAGAAATAAAGTTGCTTTTTATCCGACCTTTACACAAATATCAAACTGATTATAAGAAAAGAGTAATCGAAGTTTTAAAAAGGTCAAACCCCCTCGATAAAAATACACTTGCAGATTGTAGCTATAGCAATGGTACGCTGCTCAATTCCTTTGGGCAGCTCGTAAATCGTATGGATAATTTTTTTACTGGCCTTAAACGCGAAAAAGCGCAATGTCTTGCACTTCAGCAAAGTCTTTCAAATACAAAAAATATTCCAAAGCAAATTAGCGATTTGGATAAATCATGTAAAGCAATAAATAAAAAAATACAAGAAATACAAAACAATACCGACTTAATCAATGTCTATGCTCCTAACTCATATCATCGACATTTTACTGAAGAAGAGATACGAAAAAATTATGTGCGTGGTATAGGTGGAGCACTATTTGGAGCTGTTTTAGCTGGTACTGGTGCATGGGCTTTGTATACAGTAGCAGCTACAGCTACAGCAGTAGTTTCAGGAGTAGTAGGAGGAACAGCAGCTACAGGCGCTGTCATTGGAGGTGCTGATGGAGCAATAGATGAAAATAAGTCAGCAGTGAAAGGAGCTTTAGAGGGGCTTGCAAGCTTAGGAAGAAAAATACCAGCATTTATAAAAAACATTGACCACAATGTTCGACCATATAAGGAATATGCTTATATGACTATAAATGAGCCTATTTATCAAATAAAGGTGACTTTTGGGCCAGGTCTATTCGAAAAGAAAGAGCCTACTAAGCCTCTTTTTAAACTAGAGACAAATAAAAATATCCAGACATTTACTATACCATTGGGTAAACATACATTGCCTACTCGATATAAATTTATCTATATAGGGCATTTTCATACAGATGGCTACATAAAACTGTCTATGTCTTCCCGCTACAATGAACTATCAACTACGAAAAACAAAATCAAAAACTGGAAAAAAGATATTGCTACAAAAAAAGAAACAAAAAAATCGCTTATAGCTGCAGACAGAGCCTCTAAAGAGGCACAAATCACACAAAATAAAAAAGAGATAGAAGCGCTTAACATGGCTATTCGAGACACTTATCCATCTCGCGAAAAACCACGAAAAAACTTAGTCGACAGTAAAGACAAGTGCAAGATGCTTACATTTTTTGCTACTAAGCCTCTCTTTGCTGGTGATAAACATCAAGTAATAGCCCAAGAAGAAAAAAATGAGGATGAGGAGAAAGATGACGAAAAAAGCTACGAAGGGCAGCAAAATCCGCTCGTAAAGGCTATCAACAATTGTGTAAAAAATTGGCGTATATGGCTGGAAGAGCAAGAAAAAAAAACAGAAAAGCCTCTGGATCATCCTTTTATAGAAGATACACTACAATAAAGTAAAGCTAAAATACCTTTTAATTTGAGAAAATCATACCCAAAGGTTAGCTAGGATATAGCCTTATTAGTTATTTTTTAGTTGCCCTTTAGGGTAAATTAT
>JBCCHA010000096.1:0-2623 GCA_039028995.1 Bacteroidota bacterium
CAATAACGCACAAAGCAATTACAGAGGCACAGATTGCAAATCTGCGCCAGGTGTGGCTTTTTGGTAGTGATTTTTTACAGGAATTGCAAGCTTTTGCATAAAAGACGTAAAAAAACCTTGCAATTTTTGCTAAGAAGAAGTGTCTTTTTTATGTTTAAAAACCTTCTTTTTGGGCTATAATCGTGTATAAATTGAATATTTCAAATTCGAATAATTAGTAACCAGTAATCAAGGCTGTTGAAAATAGGCCATAAAGTGCTTCAGCGTCCCCGCTGGGTGACGCTGAGGGCGAAAGGGAGGGGAGCTCCCCTCAAAAACCGCCCAGAGTCACTGCGTTAGCAGGACTCTGAGCACAACAACAACTCACTAGCCATTTGCAATCAAGCACCTACAGTGCTTGTGCTGAGCAGAGCTCAGTACATAATTAGCCATTAGCCATTAGTAATCCTCTTTTGGGTTTAAATTTCTTAATATGCTATTTTATTAGTAATTTGGGGCGCTTGATTCAATTGATACAATGTATAATAGTTGATACAAGGTGTGATAGCTCAACTTGGTAGAGCATTTGACTGAAGATCAAAGGGTTGTGGGTTCAAGTCCCACTCGCACCACGCTAATATACTCCCCAAACAATCACAAGCCAAAGCACCTAAGTACGAAATTGTAAATCTAAAAACAAAAACCAAATGATTAAGTTAAGAGACATTGCCCAAGAATACCTAAGGTCTGTTCCTTTAGCAGTAGACAACAAAGCTGATGACCTCTTTTTTGAAGAAGAAGAGCAACATGATGCACAAGATAAGGCCCTCCGTCAAGATATCAACAAAGGCGAACTCTCCGCTACACACATCCCCGACCTTAATAAAAGAGAATCTGCCGAGATCATTTTCACCAAAATATTCAGCAAAAGCAATAAGGTCAAAGAAGTGCTAAAAGCAGAAAAAGAGCCTGTACTAGACCTTTACTCTTGGCAAGACCTTAACCTCATTGCTGGACAACCAAAATCCCCAGAAAAAAATATCCTACAATCCCTTAAGCGCACCAAAACCCTTGTAGGGGAATGTGTGATGGCCACCCAAATTGTGAACCCCAGCACAAACCCTGACACCATCACCACCAAGCAGAAGTGCACCCAAGCAATGCTCAAAGACAAAGCTACTACCGAAAAGATCGGGGAGAAACTGGCCAATATCCAGCAAGATGAAGAGAAAAGGCTTGCTTTTTGGAAAAAAGACCATGTCCTTGAGCACCCTATGTTCAAGAAGGAAGTAAAGAAGTTCTACTTCAAGCGCTTTGGCCTAGCCAAGTACAACCAATCTGGATTTGCCCTACAGTTGGGAAAGTTTTGGAGTGATTTTTTGCTAAATAAGATGTTTATCTGCACAATAGTGTTGTGCTTTTTTTCTGTACTCATATTTTCATCATCATCTTGGGAAAAAGGCCTTGTTAAAGGTTACCCTTATTATGATCCTCAGAGGCCTGATCCCTACATACCTATGCATATGGAAAAAACGACACTTATGCCTTATTTACTATACTATTTCTCTAATAGTAGGCTGATATTTCCTTTTCTCCCTGTTTTCTATCCGCTGCGATGGGATATAGAAAGTGCCACTGATGCTATGAGAATTTCTGAGTTTGATTTTTGGAGAAAGGAGACATGGGCTAATGTACCATCAAATGTGGTGGCCTGTTCTTTTGCTCTTGTACATTTTATTTTGATCTATCTTGTCACAAGCTTTATTGGGGCTTATTTCTGGTATCGCACCATTAAAAACTTCAGAAAAAACAGAAGCACGCTCAACTTTTTGGCCGCCAATCTGGCCCCTTTTCAAGTACTAATACGCAATGCCAATGCCCTTACCAAGCTGATCCTAGAGCACCCAGAGCTTAAGCAGCACTATGGGAAAAATTTGCGCTACACCCGTAAATTACTCGCAGAAGCAAGGAAAGGAAATACCAATATAGGCAAGCTGATCAAACTGCTCTCTCGTGTCAAGCTTCATGATAGGTGGTATTTCTTCAACCATACAGGCAACCTACTTGCACTCTACCAGCGCCTCAGGCAACACAAAAATGAGCTCGCCAGCCTTACCTATGAAATGGGAGAGCTGGACGTACAATATGGCATTGTAAAAATTTTAGAAGAGCACAACCGCCTACCTAAAGGCACCAATAAGTTTGTCTTTGGGGCCTTCCTCAACACGCCAGCCGATGCACCTATTATAAAGGGAGAAGGGCTATGGCACCCCACTCTTCCTGCCAAGCAAGCTATACCTAACGACCTAGATATGGATAGTGCCAATGGCATGCGTACCTGTGTGATTACAGGGCCTAATACAGGTGGAAAGACAACCTATATCCTCGAATCTACCGTTAACATCATCTGCCAACAAGTATGGGGGATTGTTTCTGCTAAAAATTTTCAGCAATCGGTCTTTTATAAGATCATTACCTATGTCAATCCATCCCAAGACCTAGCACGCGGCCTCTCATTGGCCGAAGCCAGCATGGAAGTCATCAAGAAACACAACGAGCTGCTTAAGGTTACTAAAAAACCCGTATTAGCCACATTAGATGAAATACTTGGTGGTGGAGTAGACCGCAAATTTGCTGAACCCTA
>JBCCHA010000097.1:0-2575 GCA_039028995.1 Bacteroidota bacterium
ACTGCGTTTCCGTCAACCAGCCCATGGCCGTGGCGGCGACATTGCCTATCTGGATTTTTATATGCCAAACAATCAAATAAAGCGCTTCAAAGATTGGTTAGTAGCAGAAGAGATGGAGGAAGAAGCTATTATCGAAGATATAAAAACACCGACACAGTCTAATATTGAAAAATACAACCCATCTATTTTTAAAAATGTAAATATATTCTTCTCAAAAGTATCTAAACACAAGACTGCACCTAAAAACCTTGCTGGTGCAAAAGAGCTTCCTACACTGCTATATATCCTACAGATCATACTCGAAAACTATCCCGAAATAGAGCCCGAAGACGAAGTTATATATACATTAAGTAGTCCACTTATCCATACCCCAAATAACATTTAGCTACTTTTATCGTGTAAAGTTGCTGAAAAGCTAACCTGCTGCAACTGCTTGTGGATACTTTATTGTAGGATTCGTGGCCACAATTTCCTTGTGTTTGTTGAGGATTTGATATTCTATCACAGAGAGGTTATCATCAGGGACAATACGAATCCATTGCCAATAGCTCAGCATCCATTGGCGCTTTTTAGATAAAAACCCTTGATGTAAATAGGCATAAATATAAGGGTGTACACGTATGGTAATATTGCGGAGTTTATGCTTGAGGAGGAGGAGTCGGAGTTGCTCTTCGAGTAAGCCTACAAGCGATATGGCAAGCTGTATCTTCCCTTCACCATAGCAGGAGGGACATATTTCTGTATTTTCACCTACTAGCGCGGGGCGCACACGTGCGCGCGTGATCTCCATGAGACATAGTTTACTTAATGGATAGACATCTGACCTTACAGGGTCTTCGTCCATCAAGGTTTTCATCATCTCATATACTTTCTTTTTGTTTTTGGGCACTCTCATCCCCACAAAATCCACCACAATAATCCCTCCTATGTCACGCAAGCGAAGCTGCCGCGCTACTTCTTGCCCTGCAGCTAAGTTGACCGAGAGGGCCACATCTTCTTGACTTTCTTCATCTACAATAAAATTGCCCGTATTGACATCGATAGCACATAAAGCATCGGTTTGCTGGATGATGATATAGCCACCGCCTTTGATTTTGACAATAGGAGCAAGTAGCTCATTTAATTTGTTCCGAATATTTAAATAATCAAAAATAGGCGTTTTCCCCTTATAAAGATGGATAATTTTCTCTCTTTCAGGGAGCATTTTGTGTAAATAATCTTTGATCTCTTGGTAAGTTTTTTTATCGTCTATGATAATCTGATCGCAGTTTTCATCAAACAACTCTTTCATAACGCTAGTGACAGAGCGTGACTCTCCCAAGAGTTTATTACTAACTTCTGCCTTAGGAAGGGCACTGGCTACCTTATCCCATTTTTTCAGTAGCCGTCGTAAATCTTGGTTTAATTGTTTGACCTTTTTCCCCATAGCAGCCGTACGGACGACCACCCCAAAATTAGCAGGAAGAATGGAGGCAACGAGCTGTTTAAGCCTATGTCGCTCTTCTTTAGCGGTGATACTAGCAGATACATTTATTTCATTACTAAAAGGTATCAAGACCATATACATCCCTGGGAGTGTGAGCTCAGAGGAGATGCGTACGCCTTTTGACCTAATGACTTCTTTGGATACTTGTACAATGACCTTTTGGTTCGGCCTCAATACTTCATTGATTTTCCCATTTTTATGGATCAAAGGAGCCAGTGTAAGCGAAGAGATATCTATCTTCTGCTTCTTTTTTAGCGTCTTATCAACAAAAGAGGAGACCGTTTTAGTGCTAGGTGAGAGGTCTGAATAGTGCAAAAAACCATTACGCTCATCACCAACATCTACAAATGCCGCATTCATACTAGGGGCAAAGCGTACTATTTTGCCTAGGTAGATATCGCCTACCACATAGTTGCCATTTTTGCGATCTTTGTAATATTCCGTAATCTCATTGTCCTTTAGTAATAATATGTTGTTGTACTCATCTGTTACGTTAAATATAATTTTGTTTGCCAATTTTTTCTATTTGAGATATATAAATAATCTATGTTGATTGACTTTTATCTCTCAATATTCTACAGCCATTGTGTGGATACATTAAACAGACATTGTAAATGTTTTGGATAAATACACTACGAAAAATAATCACTTATTTTTTTTGTGCCTATTACCAGCACGGCGCTTTTTTCGTTTATGTTTAGACATTTTAGGTCCTTTTCTTTTTTTCCCACAAGGCATATCTGCAAATTTTGAATGGATAATTTCTTCTATTACTTACAGGCAAATAACACGCTATCTATCGTAATATTTGCTTGCTCGTAACGCCGCAAAATATACTAATTAATTACCAATTACTAGTTATCGATTACTAATTTTTATTGTTTGTTCAACTTCATCTGGTGCAGCATAGACCTTGCACTACATTTAAGCCAGTCTAGACTAGGTGTGGGCTAGCTTTTCCCCCCTCCTTTTTTTTTCATCTCTTCCCATCGCCTTCAGCGATGGTTCGACGACGGTGAGTTCTGCGACGACGGCAACGAGCTCAACGACGACGACTGCGTCGACGGCTGCCAGGTGGCGCGATGCGGC
>JBCCHA010000098.1:0-2537 GCA_039028995.1 Bacteroidota bacterium
ATTAAATCATCAAAAGAAAGCCTAGATGCTGCCATGGCGAAAGGCACATAATCATAAGATGAAAATTCTACTTTTTCCATATGAAATTTATTAAAAGGGCTGTTAATCCCATGGAATCTTATAGAATCATCATAATAAGCAATTTCTGTGATGCCTTCTATCTCTACATGATAGCAATATATTTTTTTGTTGTCATAAACTTTTACATCAAAAGTGAGCGTTTGGTGTAGAAAATCACAGTGAAAGTTATGTATATAACCTGCCCATAGCTCATTTGTGGCCTCTTTGATTTGTTTTATATGTTTTTCTTCATTCATAATGGTTTAATAGATCGTTTATGTATGGCTAACTAATGTGTCATTTATATCTGTATTGAAAAACAACACTCGGTTTTTCTTTTTCCTTTATATCTCCACAATATTACTAAATAATTTTTACAATGGCTAAAATATCTTCTACTACTGTAGCAGGGTTAATATCGATATGGGTTAGTTTTTTATCACCACACAACTTTCCTAATACATTAAAAGCACCTTTCTCATTAATTGAAATTCTGAAATAGGGCACTTCCCTTTGGCCTGATCCTTTGTTCATTAGCCTGATAAGGTATTTTTTGCCATTTTTTAAAATATTCATCCCCCATCCATTTTTATTTCTTGTTTTAAATATCTCTTTTTCTTTCCCTTTAATATCTTTAAACACTTTTAACACTTTAATTTCCTTAAGTTTAGTAAGTGCTTCCTTTGTTTTTCCTGCTAAATTTTTGAGAAGCTTTAAACTTCCCTCTTTCCCCAGATTTTCCCATATTTGAGAAGTAACTTTTTGCCCTGTATTTTTGATAGTTTCCTTTATATGTTTTTGAGGTAATTGTATTCTTATTAATAATTTTTTGTCTTTAAAGCGTTTTATAAATGCTACTTTTTGCTGTTTTAATATTTTTCTTTCAGCTTGTTCTAAAAGTTCTCGCTCTACTTGCTTTAGGATTTCCTTTTCAGCTTGTTGTAGAACTGTTTGCCCTGTATGATTTAGTATTTCCCTTTCAGCTTGTTGTAGAACAGTTCTTCCTGTATGATTTAGTATTTTCTTTTCAGTTTGTTGTAGAAGGTTGCGCTCTGTCTCTTTTATTGCCTTCTTTTCAGTTTGTTGTAGAAGGTTGCGTTCTGTACGTTTTATTGCCTTTTTTTCAGTTTGTTGTAGAAGGTTGCGTTCTGTATGTTTTATTGCCTTCTTTTCAGTTTGTTGTAGAAGGTTGCGTTCTGTATGTTTTATTGCCTTCTTTTCAGTTTGTTGTAGAAGTTTACGCTCTGTATGTTTTATTGCGTTCTTTTCAGTTTGTTGTAGAAGTTTACGCTCTGCCTGTTTTATTGTGTTCCTTTCAGCTTGTTGCAGAAGTTTTTGCTCTGCCTGTTTTAATATTGGCGCTTTGCTTGCTGGTACCAGTTGTTTTTTACTATTTTTAAGGGTTTTCATAACATTCTTCCCACTATTTATGCTAACCTTCTTGGAATACTGCTTTCCAGCTTTTATGGTGTTACTTATTGTCCTCTTTGCTCCTTGCTTCCCTATTTTTCTCTTTGCTACATCTAGGATACCATTTTTTAGCGCTTTTGGGGTAAGTACTTTGGCTGTCTGTTTTCCCTCTTCTTTGACAATAAGTTTCCCTAGGGGTTTTATTTTGCCAAAACCTGCCTTGCCCAATATATTTTTAACAGCTTGTTTTGCACTTTTTCCCAGATTTTTACCTACTTTAGCGCCATGTTTTACCGCTTTTCCTGCTCCTGCAAAGGCAGCCATCCAGAGAAGCTCTTCTATTATTTCACCAGAGACATATTCCGCACAAGCTTCTCCTCCTTCCTCTTGGTAAATTTGATAGCTCTTTTGGGCTTTTTTAATCCAATGGTAGGCAATATAGGCTCTTATGCCCCATATGATGGCAGATGTAACAAAAGCGTTGTTTTCAATAGCATTGTCAGCAGCCCTATAAGCAGTGGTAATATCTTGCTGCATGCTGCCAGCAAGGCTTAGGGCAGCTATTTTACCAAGATGCCCCGCTATTTTTAATTTATATTCGGCGTTGGTTTGGTAATCTTGGGTGGCTTTTTCAACAGCATATTGAATTTTTTCTTGCTGCTGTTTTCGCTTTTTTTTGGCTTTTTCAATTATTCTTGTGCTTTCTTCTTTAAGGGCATCACGTGCGGCTACTTTATCGTTTTGACGTTTTATAAGTAGATTTATTTGGTCTTCTAAGTTTTTCTCTGCTCGATCAATTTTTTTATCTAGGTCTTCTGTGCCCAAGAGCCAGCAGAAAAAAAATTTCCTTCTTTCTTTTCTTTTTTGATATTTGTAAATGAGGTCTTTTGCCTCTTCACATAATCGCGCTTCTTCTCTTGCCATTGTCTTGTTAAAGAGGTCAATCTCTTTATCCATTTCCGCTCTTCTTTTGTCTTGAGCTGCTTTGATCGCTTTATACGCTTGCTCTGCTTCGTTAAACTCGGCTTCTAGGGTTTGACGGATAGCTTTTAGCTTTTCGCTAAGGG
>JBCCHA010000099.1:0-2483 GCA_039028995.1 Bacteroidota bacterium
GCGGGATCAAAATGATGTCCAAAGGCTTTGCTTATACTTCCTAGCAGCACGGCTTGGTCATAAAGGTAACCTCTTTTAAGATAGGGTAAGATGTAGCGGATGGCTTTTTCGCTGATATTGCCTACCCCTTTGGGGATGGTGATTTTGCATAGGTCAGTTATTTGCTTGTCGTTGAATTGCCAATGTTTTTTAGCGTATTTTGCCAGACTATCAAGGTCTTTAAGGTGGCTTATTTTTCTAAAGATAATATGCCAACGATCATTTTTTTCTGCAGGGGTATAGGCATCCCATATTTCAGGGCCAAAAAGGTTGCGCAGCTCTGTGGTAAACTGAAATTCTGCCCTGCCCATTGGTTGTGCCTCTTTATCTAGTGTATCCTTTTTGGGATCATCTTTTGTAGTTTTGGTAAGTTGTAGCTTTTTGGCAAGTTGGGTGGGGGTAATCTTGCTTTTCTTGCTTAAAAATTCGGCAATAGCTTTTGCCAAGAAGGGTTGCCGTGCGGCTGGGGTAGTGATCCCATATTGGGCTAAAAAGTTATTGATATATTGGTGCGCCCGAAATTCTTCGAAGAGTAAGGAAGCAAGGTAGGCGCGTTTTTTGTTTTGTTCAAAGGTACATTGTCCTCTGGGAGGTGTTTGTAGTGGAAGCTGGAAGAAAAGGATATGTTTGATGGCTGCTTTGCGCTGTGGGGTGAGCAGCTGGGGATGGTAACGTCTTTGCGTTTGCCAGATATGCTCAAATTCTGCCTTATACATTTCACGATAGGTGTAGCGGCTGCGTATGCGTTCGGGCATTTGGTAAGGAGGTGTGCCTTTACTCGGGAAAAGGGTAGCAAGGTAATAGCCAAGATAATGTTGCGCTTTGTTGGGGATGGCTGCTATGCCTGCTTGCGTGGTATCAGCCCCAATTTTATCATCTTTGGGACTGCCTTCTTTGAGTGTTTTGGCTTCCTCTTCGGCTTTTTTGTCTCCCTCTAGGGTGCGGAGACTGTTTTTGGGGAAGCCTCGCTGGTGCGCAAAATGGTAAAAAACACGTCCTAACTCTTGTGGGGTAAGGCGCTGACCTTCGATGGCTTTTTTACGCAGTGTCCATGGGACAAGGTCAAAAAAATCTTTCAATGCTTGGATAGCGGGTGAGGTGGTGGTAGCATGTCGCTCCTTTTTGGGCAATCTAGCAGCCTTGTCTAGTTGCTGGCGGAGGTTGGCAGTAGACGCTATGGGAAGCATAGCTGTGCCTGCAAGGGCATGAACTAAGCGCCGTATGCGCATACTTCGTCGTCGTGTCTGCTTTCTTTGAAGGCGTTTTTCCCGTCGGGTGGTGTTGGTTTGCTCCTCTCCTCCATTGGTGAAGATGTGCACTCCTCCATCTATAAACTTCTTTTGGTCTTCTACAAGTGCCCAACCTATAGAGCTTACCCCTATATCGATGCCTAGTGTTATTGTTTTACCTTTTGTATTTTTCATAATTTAATTTTTTTGGTATTTTTGCAAGCTCGCTCATTGTATAATATAGCTTTCGGCTTTTTTCTACTTTTTTTGGTATGTTTTTTGTCTTCGTTGGTTGATCCATTGACAAAGTCATGTTTTCTCTTTTGAATAACAATCTTTACTGAATTCTTCTTTGTGGTATCTTATATGCCATATTTTATTTTTGACTGATTTTATTAAGTTTTTTCCCTCAACACCCTACGCCGCAAATATATATGTTCAATTTCATAATCCCAAATAATTTGTACAAAAACTAATTATTCGGTGCTAAATATAATTTTTTACCTTTGTAAACACTGAATATAATGGCGTAAATGCAACTAAATGCAGTCTATGAAAATAGGGCTGACCACCAAAGTTACTTTATGTTTATATAAAAAAACAACTGGATGCTGTAAATAGTTATAAAACCTTTTTAGTAAGGAGCGTTCACGCTTCTCACTTTACTATAGTAAGAAATAGCAATCTATGAGGTAGGCAGATAATAAATTTTGGAAAGAAAGCCTCTTTTGCCTCATAAGGAGGACAAGAAAAGGTATTAATTTCCAGTTTTGAGAAAATAATCAGTGTTTCTTATTTATGAGTTTTGACTTTGTGTTATCTGCTAATTTTGAGAAAAGTATCGCATTGTAACAACTTAGTATGTAAATTAGGCGGCCTTAAAATTATAGATGACAAATTCCTAATTTTTGGATTGCCCTAAGTGTTGCCTAAAAGGATTGCTTGGGTGCAAAATTTCGTCTATATAACCTCCTTGATTTTGGGTTATTAGCTAATAAAGTAGGTATATGTACATAAAAAACACTAATAAGTCAATAGGGTGTTGAGGGCTATAGATTGATATTAAATGAAAGTATGCACAGCCCAGCCCTGCAAGTATACAACTAAATTGGGCTATAGATTGATATTAAATGAAAGTATGCACAGCACGTAACGATGTTGTAAGCCATATTATTATGCTATAGATTGATATTAAATGAAAGTATGCACAGCTAC
>JBCCHA010000100.1:0-2477 GCA_039028995.1 Bacteroidota bacterium
ATAAGGGCAATCTTTTAGAAGATATTATTATTTCACGCAATTACAATTTAATGAAAAAAGATAAAGCTACTGGGATATTCCAAGAGCTTACAGACTATAAAGAAGGGAAATATAAGGCTATTGTCGAAGGAAGAAACTATAAAACGGACTATGATGCCCATTTTAAAGCAGATGAAGAAGGGTTTGGCTCCCAGGTAATGTATGGATTTACATTATACTTTGGTCGTAAGGAACTTCCTTATGTAAATATTACTTATGAAATTCCTGGCTATCAATACAATGAGGCAGAGATTACTAATATAACGCATAAAGTAGGAGCATTAAGAACTAATATTAGAGCCCGAAAAGCACTATTGGAAGAAAAGAAGAAAAAGAAAGAATACCATGAGCAAGTTGTAAAAGGCCATGCTGGCAAAATAGCTGGTATCGAAAAGAGGATCGAAGAAGAGATAGAAAAAAAGATGACATCTTTGGCGAAAAACGAAGTAGAGGAAAAACTGAAAAAAATCGAACAACAGCTGGAGGAAAATACGCAAAAAAAACAACAGGAAGAAGAAACAAGAAGGGCACAACAAGAAGAGCTTATGCGGCTTGAAAAAGAAAAAGAAGATATAAAACGGCTCAAAACACGTTATGCTTTTCTTATTTATCATAATAAAAACTATCCTGATTTTCTAAATCAGCTTGCTACTAGTTTACTTGTCAGCAAAAATGCAAAAAAAGAAGATACAACAAAAACAAGCAGCGCATTAGAAAAATTTGATATGTATTGTCGTGCAAACTATAAAGCAATCAAAGAAGAGTGTAGGAATGATCTCAACATAACCTCTTACTAGTGGTTGGGGAAACAGGTTGATTTTGAAAATATGTTTAGATTTTCTCTTTTATAGCAGTCGACGATATAACTATTATAACCATTATACAACTTACATCCCGCACCAAATTTTGAAAAATTTTTAATAAACAAAAAAGAAAAAAACTATTTAGATAATTCCCAATTCCTAAATTTCGGCTGCACCTGCGGCGAATGCCACAGGTGCTCGATTGCACTATAAACGCATATTTTTGATGGGGGGGAAGAAATATACAAATACATAATGATGAATACAACTGCTAAAAATATATCTTCCTCTTCTGACGGCAAGAGAGTTCCCCCTAATAAAACCATTCGCCGTTTGCTTGGCTTGGTTGGTTTGCTCGGGTTACTCTGCATATTGGTGGCGCTAGTGCTGCTTTGGCAGTCACTTCCAAAAACTACAAGCCCCGAAAATAACAATACATTAGTAAAGGTAGATACCTATAAACTGTTTTCTTTAGCAAAAAAGGGCAACTATTTATCTATAACTAATGAACCTGCAAACAAATGGGAACAATATTTCCAGAAAATTTTAGCCCACTGTGATAAGCAATTACCCAATGCTGATGACAAGGAAAAAGCCCTTTTATATCGATATAAAGGACATGCTTACCAGATGTTAGGCAAGCATGAGGTAGCTAAAGCTGCTTTTACAACTAGTATAGACTTACTTACAATAAATAAAAAACAAACCGAATTAGCATTGGCAGAAGCATTGTATCAAAAAGCATACCGTATAAAAGAAGATAAAGAGCGCATAAAAATAGTATGGTACGACTATGTGGACTGGCTATATCAGCGAAATAGCTCAGAAAATAGATTAAGCTTATTATCCAAAATAGCACGTATATGTCGTTTTCATTTGTCACAATATAGAGATGCACTTCACGTTTTAGAAGAACTTTTGATGATATACCAACAAGGTGAAGCTAAATACAAGAAAAAAATAGCGGAGATATGGAATAAAAAAGGACGTTGCTACAGATGGTTAGCTCAATATGAAAAAGCGCTCAAATGCCATAATCGAGCTATAAAAATACACGAAAAGCAACTTGATCTGCATAAAGAAAAAATAGAACAAACACAAATTCAGCAAGCTATTGTAGATACAGAGCTTTATAAAGGAGATGTCTATAAAGATATGAAAAAATATAAAAAATCAATGGAATGCTATCATACTGCTAAAGATTGGTATAATAAACATGCGCAAGAACGATATGAATACAAAGAAAATATAGCAAGTATAACCCGTAAGCTCATACGATTGCATGAGGAGCAAGAAAACTACAATGAAGCACTTGATTGTTTGGACGATCTTGAGAAATTGTACAAAGCTCTTACTAACGCAGTATTTTCTTTTCCCCAAGAATACTTTATAGATAGCAATGGGAAGCCTATCCCCGAAGAAAGGGTAATGAAGACTTTGCTATATGCACGTTTGCAAAGGGATCATATAACTAATCAAACAATGTATAAACATAAAGCAAGACATTTATGGAACAATAAAGTTATTTATCATACAAAATTAAAAAACTATCAAAAGGCTATTGAATTGTATGATAAAGAGATAGCACAAATAGCAACATTACCTAAAGATAGTAAAATACCTGCTAACCATGGC
>JBCCHA010000101.1:0-2419 GCA_039028995.1 Bacteroidota bacterium
CTATAATGCGTATGGTTTTGTAGTATTTAGCTGTTCTATCCAGTATTTTGTGTAAATAAATTTTGGGGCTTTATTTAGTAGTGTAGTTTTTGGGTTTGTTGATCTGATGCTTGTGTTTGCATCATAAAAACTAGTTAAAATATTAATTAGGTTGAGGTTAAAGATTATTTTAATTATTTACAGAAAATTTAAAGTAGACTCTGACTGTATGGTATCTGGTAGCCTTTGATTTTTATAGTGTGTACAAACTACTTGAGTCATTTTTACAGCTTCTATCAGTGGTTGCATAGTGACTTTTCTTGTACGGCTTATTGTACAATATTTTACAGAATCGGCCTTGTATATGGCTGTTACCTATGGCATCAGCACTTTGCTTTTTGGGTGACTCCTTTTGCGAGAGTGCTAGGTGATTATTTTAATAAAAAGCATATGATGTAGCTAGGTAAATTGGCTAATGTGGTATGTATAGGTTTACTTATTTTATTTCTAATAACTTGCATTTGATCTTTTTACTGCATTTTACGATCTGTTGTGTAGTAGCTAAAGAGAAAGTAAATTATTTCAATACCTGTACAGGTGCTACTAAACTTAATTGTTTTTTTAGCAGAGGACGAATTAGTTTTTGGTTTGTAGGTAGCGTTCTGCATCTAAGGCAGCCATGCAGCCACTTGCTGCTGCGGTGATAGCTTGCCTGTAGTTTTTGTCTTGTACATCACCTGCAGCAAATATGCCGGGTAGGTTAGTTTTTGAGGTACCTGGCACGGTTTGAATATAGCCTATTGCGTCTTTAAATACTATTTTTTCTGAGGGGATTGCTGCTGGTAAATGGCTTGGGAAAATGGCTGTGTTCGGGATATGGCCTATGGCTATAAAAAAACCTTGTACTGCTATTGTACTTTTGACTTTAGTTTGGTTATTGATGACGTGTATGCCTTCCACCATGTCTTTGCCTATTATTTCTTGGGCTTCAGTGTGCCATAGTATTTCTACATTAGGCAGCTTCATAAGATTTTTTTGCAAAATATGTGTAGCTCTAAGTTGGTCTCTACGCACTAGTAGGTAAACTTTATTGCATATTTTAGATAGATACATGGCTTCTTCTACTGCAGTGTTGCCGCCGCCTACTACTGCCACATCCTGATTTTTAAAGAAATTGCCATCACATACTGCACAAGTGGATACGCCTCTGCCAAGTAGTCTTTGTTCAGAGGGGATACCTAGCCATTTGGAAGAGGCTCCTGTGGCGATGATGAGTAGTTGGGGGATGATAAGGTGTTGGTTGTCTATAATGACTTGGTATTTTTTTTCAGGGTGAAATACTACTTGGGTAGCAGTACCTTGACGTATTTTTGACCCAAATCTTTCAGCTTGCTTTTGAAGGTTATCCATCATAGCCATACCTTCAATGCCTTGCGGATAGCCTGGGTAATTGTCTACATCTGTAGTAGTAGTAAGCAAGCCTCCAGGTTGGGGGCCTTGATACAAAACGGTTTCTAGGCCTGACCTTGCGGCATAGATAGCTGCGGTGTATCCAGCAGGGCCTGCACCTAAGATTAGCAAGGTTACTTTTTCTGAATTTTTAAAAGTTTTTGACATAAAAAAATGAATTTTTTAGCCTCCTAAATAAGCTTCTAGATTTTTGTAATAGGACTTGTTACGTAATTTTACTAAGCTTTTTTCTTTAATTTGGCGTACTCGCTCACGTGTGAGTGTAAGTTTTTTGCCTATTTCTTCCAGCGTCATAGGATGATCCGTATTTATCCCAAAATATAGAGATATAATCTTTTTTTCTCTTTCTTTTAGCCCATCTATTAAATTGTTGATTTCTTTTCTTAAAGATTCATCCATGAGTTTCTTATCTGGTGCACCATCGGTTTTGTCTTCTAGCACATCGAGCAATGTGCTGTCTTCACCTTGGACAAAAGGGCTATTTAGGGAGGAGTGGCGATTGGACACTTGGAGTGTACGCCTTATCTCGCTTTCTGGCATGTCGATTTCTTCTGAAATTTCTTCTATAGTAGCTTGACGTTCATTGCTTTGCTCTAGAGAAGCCATTGCTTTATGTATTTTGTTTAATGCACCTACTCTATTTAAAGGTATGCGTACTACTTTAGCCTCTTCTGCAAGGGCCTGTAGTATAGATTGTCTAATCCACCATACGCCATAAGATATAAGCTTAAATCCTCTAGTGTGGTCGTATCTTCGCACTGCTTTTACCAGGCCAATAATCCCAATATTAATTAGATCACTAAGGGGCAGGCCTTGATTTTGATATTGCTTAGCTACTGAAACTACAAAACGTAAGTTAGATTCTACAAGTTTGTCTGCACTTTCTTTAGAGCCTTTTAAACTTGCTTTAGCTAGTGCTACTTCGTCTTCTGCTTTTAAGAGGGGTATATTTCCTATCTCTTGTAAAAAC
>JBCCHA010000102.1:0-2284 GCA_039028995.1 Bacteroidota bacterium
GTAAAAATAAGCTTTCTATTGGCCGATTTGTAGCAAATGCTAAGAGGTGTGATGGGATTTGGTCATAAGCAAAAAAACTTCCTTTGCATGTAAGAGAATGGATTGTTTTTCTGGGTTAAGGGATGATATACAAAAGTGGTAAGTAATAGTTAATACATAAGGGCATCGTTTTTAGATGATTTTTTCCTTTACAGCTACATCTTTCAGTGTGCAGGTACTGTAGCAAAAGAATAGGTTTATATTGACTTATTAGGTCACAAGAAGCCCTACGGTAATGTTTATAGGAGTCGCATGCGAGGTATTGATTTGTAATTTAAATTATATGTTGTTATCTTTTTTGTTTTTTTGCAAGAGAATAGTTATCTTTGCCTGCGTTAACGTAAGGCTAACATTTATGGTAAAATCATTCGATATGTTATATAAACGAAAAAAACGAGGCGGTTTTTCTAACAGCTTGTTTAAAAAAGGAGATGATCCGAAGCACTTTTATGTACTCTGTATTATTAAGTTTTTTATCTCGCTAGTTTTCACCATATTTAAAATACAAAAAACAAGTAATGTTGTATTAAAGAAAGGAGCAGAAAGTATTCCTAGTATTAAATTGATCGTCTTATTTGTAGCAATATTAGCGGCCTATCTATACACTTCTCTGAGCAACAAGCTCTCACAACAGCAACTTTCTTATGCGCTTTTATTTTTCTTTTCTGGTTTGTTTGCTTTGTATGCTTTTGTAATTTATCCTAATTTAGATAGAATAAAACCAGACATAAAAAAAATGGATCCAGGATATCAGGATTATATGTTGGTGAGGTTGTATTCAGATTGGCCTATTGTGTTTTTTTATGTAGTGGCGGAACTTTTTGGTCAGTTTTGCATTGTGGTATTTTTTTGGGGAGTAGCTAATGATCTCTATAATAAACAGCAGGCGAAGCGATTTTACCAGTGGTTTATAGCAGCAGGTTGTTTTGGGGGGATCACAGGGGCTTTTTTATCAAAAAGAATAGTCCGATATTGTGGGGAAATGTTTGCTAACATTAGGTCAGATAATGATAAATACAATCGCTTATTGCTCGAGAAAGCATCTCAAATCACAAGCATAATTGCTTTGTTGACTTTAATAGTGATAGGGCTGTTTTACAAATATATACGAGAAAGTATTTCTGCTACGCAACCTAAGATAAAGCTCAAAAAGGAAAAAAATCCTTCTTTTATGGAAAGTCTTCGGATTATATATTCCAACAATTATTTGATTGCGTTATCTATATTGATTATTTCTTGTGGGGTAAGCATGAACATTGTGCAGGTAACCTATAAAAGTTATGTAAAAAAACATGCTGCAAATGATGTAATAAGGTATGTCGATTATGAAGCTAATCCCACTGTCGTTTTAAATCTTTTGTGTATCTTGGGCACCTTTTTCTTGACCTCTGTCCTGCTAAAAAGACTCTCTTGGAAGCAATTTGCGGGGATTGCGCCTTGTGTTATTTTTGTTTTAGGTTTCTCATTCTTTACAGGCAGCACTTTTCGCCATTGGGGTTGGCTCTCTTTTTTGGGCTCTCCAGAAAACCAAATAACATTTGTTACTTGGATAGCCTTTGCCGATGGTACTTTCGGGGTTTTAACAAAGTATATTATCTTTGATAATGCCAAAGAGAGAGCCTGGCTAGGGGTAAATAAAGTAACAAAAAGAAAAAGCAAAGGAGCTGTTGATGTAGTTAGCTCTCGCTCAGGTAAGGGTATATCATCTATAATACATATTGTCTTCATGCGCCTATTTATGCAAGGTGAAGATGTGACGATCATCTCTCCTTATTTATTGGTCGCTTTTACTTGTTTCATTATATTGTGGTTTTATAGTGTGAACTATATCGGTAACGAACTGGAACAGCAACAGCAACAGAAAAAAGTAAAAATTAAGGTTGTGAAGAAAAGTTAGCTGTTTTCCTCTGAAAATGAGTGCTGAGGCTGCTCCTGTCCATGAAAACACAACGTTTGGGTATAGTAAGCCGCCCTATAGGCAATTAACGAAGTTGTCATCCTGAGCTTGCGAAGGACCTCCTGAAACGAGCAACTGAGGGCACAGGTTTACATAAAAACACAGCGGCTTGGTATAGTAAGCCGCCCTATAGGCAATTAACAAGTACCTCCTGAAACTAGGAACTGAGGGCCGCACTTCAACCCAAGATGTCATTCTGAGCCTGCGAAGAATCTCCTGAAACGAGGAACTGAGGGCGCTGGTTTCCATGAAAAAAGAGCGATTTGGGACAGCAAGCAGCCCCACGCA
>JBCCHA010000103.1:0-2269 GCA_039028995.1 Bacteroidota bacterium
AAAAAACATGGTTTTGAAGATGCGAGCCATCGTCCATTTTGTAGCTGTAGCAAGCAAAGTGAGATTCTAGCTTCGAATTATTGTGGGCATTGTGGAGGCGCTATAAAAAAAAATAAAGTATTCCCCATTCATTTTACTGTAACTAATTTCCATAATTTAAAGCTATCAGTATCAGTGACCCGTTTTGACACTGTATATGATGTGAAGCTTAAGTTAATAGAAAAAATGCCGAATAAAAATGAGCTTAAAAAAGCTATAGCTCAAAATAATTGTATACAAGGAGGGTTTAAACTGCTATATCAAGGCAAAAATTTAGAAGGGCAGAAGACTTTACAAGATTATGGCATTTTCGGAACCGTAACTATGATACTCCAATATCTTCCTCATAGAATTTTTCAAAGGCCTGTTTAGTACAGGCTTTCTAATAAAATATACCAGCCAAAAGCCTAAACTTATAGTGCATTTTTTTGATTTTAGAGGGCTCTTAACTAAAAAGTGTATCTTTAGGTTCAGCCATTGCCTATAAAATGTGTGCTAAGCTAGCTATATATGTAAGAACTTATGCCTGGAAAAAAATTTTCAACACAACTTAACTCAACAGGAGAAACCCGATTAATACAACAATATAATCAGCTTAAAGCCAAGCATCCGGGGGCTTTACTCTTGTGTAGGGTAGGGGATTTTTACGAGGCTTTTGGTGAAGATGCACGTAAGCTAAGCGAAATAGCAGAAATTGTACTCACTAAGTATGCCAATGGCAATGCGGCTGCTGTAGATATGGCAGGTTTTCCTTATCATGCACTAGATACTTATATCCCTAAACTGATCAAAGCAGGCCTACGTGTAGCTATTACTAACCAACCTAAAGAAGCCAGCCAAAAGGGGCTTATTCAAAGAGATGTAGTAGAGTTGGTTACCCCTGGCCTTTCTTATCATGATCAGGTCTTAGAAAAAAAGCAAAATAACTATTTAGCCTCTCTGCATTTTGGTCCAAAGCTATTAGGCATCGCATTTTTAGATGTTTCTACAGGAGAGTTTGTCATAGCAGAAGGGGGGCAATCTTATATAGAAAAGCTATTGCAAAGCTTTAGCCCCTCTGAGGTGATTTTTAACAAAGCTGAAAAAAAAGCTTTTCAAAAAGCTTTTCAAGACGAGTACCATCACTATGCATTAGAAGATTGGATATATCATTTTGAGTATGGCTACGACCAGCTTAATGCCCATTTTAAAACCAATAGTCTAAAAGGCTTTGGCATTGCCAATCTTAAGATGGGGATTATAGCAGCTGGTGCTGTGTTACAGTATCTCAATGAAACTAAGCATGAGCACCTTACGCATATCAACAGTATCGCACGCTTAGAAGAAGAAAAGTACTTATGGTTAGATAAATTTACCATTCGTAATTTAGAGCTTTTGCGTCCTCAACAAGAAGATGGCGTGTCTCTTATAGACATTTTAGACCAAACCGTTACGCCTATGGGGGCGCGTATGATAAGAAGGTGGGTGATTTTGCCTTTGAAAGAGCTTGTGCCTATACAGAAGCGTTTAGATGCAGTAGGGGTTTTGGTAGCTAATGGGCAGCTGGCAAGTCATATTTTGGCTTCACTTAAGCAGATTGGTGACATAGAGCGATTGATATCAAAGGTGGCTGCCAAAAGAATAAATCCTAGAGAGTTACTTGCTTTAAAAAAAGCACTGGCACATACTTTACCTATACAGAAGCTATTGAAGCAAAGTGGCCATGAGCAGCTCACTGAGTTGGGCAAGCAAATCAATACTTGCGATTTTATTTTAGAAAAAATCAGTAAAACCCTGCAGCCTAACCCTCCTATACTTACCAATCAAGGCAATCTCATTCAGCCAGGTGTGCACCAAGAGCTGGATGAGCTGCATCGCATCGTTTTTGAAGGCAAAGATTATTTGCAACAACTGCTTGAAAAAGCACGGCATGAAACAGGTATCTCATCATTAAAAATAGGCTATAACAAAGTGTTTGGCTTTTATTTAGAAGTCACCAATACGCATAAGGAAAAAGTGCCTAATAGCTGGATTCGTAAGCAGACTATGGTGAATGCAGAGCGGTATATTACTGAGGAGCTAAAAGGTTATGAAGAAAAAATTCTATTTGCACAAGAGAAGATGTATACACTAGAATATAATATTTACTATGCATTAATAGAAAGCACAGAAGCCTTTGTGCCTCATATACAAGAAAATGCAAAAATTTTAGCCCAAATAGACTGCTATGTATCTTTTGCTACACAAGCTA
>JBCCHA010000104.1:0-2232 GCA_039028995.1 Bacteroidota bacterium
CAGATGACGATGAAAAAGAACTTAAACAGTAAATAAAGGGATTAGCTTGCCCTTTATGGTGTAATTAAAACAAAAATGCGTTTTTTAAAACATAAACAGTTAAAGTAAACAAGGAGGTACATTTAAAGCTATAACCAATCTTCTGCGCTTCGCGCAGGAAATAACTATCGAGTGCCAAAAACATGCGTGTTGCGCACATAGAAAATTTGTTTAAATACTTGAAAAAGTGTCTTGATCCGTTACCATCGCCACTTTATTACCACAAAAAGCGATGCCTATATGCATAGATGCTATGAAGATTGTCGTGAATTTTTAGCGGGCTTGTTTGGTAAAACATTTAAAGGAAATAATTTCATGGAAAAAGGTCTTATCACTGGCATCTTAAAAAGCTTTTTTCAGTATTGAATAATCTAGAAGAGTACACAATGCTAGATTAGCCCCTTTATGCAGCATATTTTGGTTTTGTGGAAGAAGAAACCAATGATTTACTCAATCGAGCTGGCCTACCAAGCACATCTCTTGAAAGAAATGTACAATGGATACCAAATAGCTGGCTATACACTATACAACCCTTTTTCTATCATTTCATTTATTTCTGAAGTTTTAGAGGTAACCTTTCTCAATACTTTTGTATACCTCTTTATCTTCAAAATGGCAAATTTCATCACCAAGAGACTACACACAATATTGCTATGACGTTATAAAAAGATATTTTTGCTTCGAAATGTGAGTTGTTTGGCATTTTTTATATAAATTTGCACTCAGCAAAAGTGTCATAATCATACGCTTCGTTGTTGCTGGCTATTTTTTAAATTATACAAAGATATGTTTTCTGTTTCAGATTATTCCTACGACAAAAAAAGAACCCCAAATATCCCACCCACAGAAAAGTACAAAAAGATAACTTATGATCAACCAGTGGTGGTATTTGACATCGATAGAGTAATAGCTAAACCATGGAAGGTGATTAACAGTAGAAAGCATAAAGAGCTAGCGCAAGCAAAAAAAAAATTTGATATAGAGCAGGATAAGCATTTTTTAGATGTATTAGGTTACCCACATCAAATCTATATAGGCACATATGCTCTTTTGCGGGCCCTAAAAGCACATAATGTCGAGATCGCTTTTTTTAGCTCAGGAGTAGAAGAAAGAAATGTCCTACTGGTCCAAAAATTATATGAAATTGCTTTTGAAGAAGAAGGGCAATCGCTTTTTGAAAAAACCAGCATATACTCTCGGCATCATTGTGTCAATATAGAAGGACTAAGAAGAGAGAGCGATGACGATGACGATGACGATGAAAAAGAAGCGAAAGAATTTCTTCCCCATATTTACAAAGCCCATTATTGTCAATTGAAAAAAGATTTAAGAATTTTGCTTTTAGACCCTAAGACAGCTACAGAAAGAGATTTAGTAGCATTGCATCGACTTGGTGAGATTAATCCAGATAGCCCAAAAGTGAGTAGGTTCTTAAAAAATGTAGTACTTATCGAAGATGATTATTGTTATATGGCCAAAAACCAAGAGCATAATCTCCTCTATCTAAAAGGTCATTGGGAAGGGCAGCCTTTCCAAGCGTATCGACATGCTAAAATCAATCTAAAAAATGATGACATGCTTATCGATTATTACAATATCGTTTTTAAAGATTTTTATCATTTGTTTTATGCCTACTATGTTTTGGAAGAAGCACTGCACCTATATAAGCAAGGCATGCCTTTTAGAGATGCTATGGCCAGCATACAAATGAGGCATAACGACAAAGAAGCTTTTGAATATGAAAGAAAAACGCCATTTGTCGGTCTACTCAGTCGTCTTAAAAGGTTTTGCTATAATTCCGATGTCAAACTAAGTTGCTATAAAAAAGGCTTGAAAGGATTAAAACCCTATTGGCCTACACTTGATTTTGCAAAGGTTTTCTACAAAGATTAGTTAACTTTTATAGCGCTGAAAAAAATATCTCTCGAAAAGTGATGAATACTAATAATTTTATTATGCACTTTTAGGTCTTTTTTGCCCATATTTCGCACCCCAAAATCGTTTTTTATATTCAGTAAACGAAGATTTCAAACATTTAAATGTTTGAAAAAAAACAAACAGCAGCAATCGAGTACCTCCTGAAAAGAGCGCTGCAAGCGCTCTTCCTGAGCGGAGAGAAGGAACTCCTCAACAAAGAGAGAGGCTTATGACGATGCACACACAGTCTTGTAGCGTCCTCTCCGTCATATACAC
>JBCCHA010000105.1:0-2224 GCA_039028995.1 Bacteroidota bacterium
TAGCGGTGACAGTCTTCCTCTTGGCGTGCTCAGTGTATGTGACAGCATCACGGATGACATTTTCCAAGAAAACTTTCAAGACACCACGGGCATTATCAAAGATTAATAACCAGTTTACGCTTTTTTTTAATGCTTGCTGTATTTTCTTCATCTTTTGTCGTGCGTTAGCGTTGTCATTGAGTCGTATGCACATGTTTTTGATCACCCTACTAATACTATCTTCCAAAGCAGCTTCATTCTCTGCGTTAAACCACCAAACAGTCTTGTAGTACTTTTGGGTATCAAAATACGCTAAAGCGTATAAAAGGGCAAGCGTGCTTTTTCCCATACCCCCAAAACCTATCATAACTTGCTTAGGCTGCTTTTGAAAGTTATGATGTAACACTTGCAATGTTTCTTTTCTTTCAATAATGTAGTTACGCTGGTGGGGTAATTCAGGCAGGTTATCTTTTTCTACGATAACATCAGGTAATGGCCCAAATGCGCGTTGATGTGCAGTAAGTTGCGGCCCAAGTGTTTGCAGCCATTCGAGCCCTTGTTGCATTACAGCATCTAAGAAAAGGCGACTGTCTCGGCATTTTTTTAATGTAAAGATATCATCATGAGCTGTTTGCATGAGGCCATAGAAGCAAGGTAACATTTTAGGTAACAAATTAACCAGTGGTCTATAAAGCTGCTTTGGGATGTGACGTCGGTGAAGTTTTTGGTAGTTGGGGTACTCACTTTTATAATGATACTTGTAGCTTACATCAAAAAGGGCCTTCGCTTCCAAATCTTGTGGAGCTACATGGGTGGTATTTGTTTTTTGGGCAAGTTGCAAGAAATTTGCATATTCCTTCCCTAATAATTCACCTTGAGCACATTTTTTAAGTAAAGCAAATATATTGTAAATCGCCTTAAGTTGATTTGGTGTAATGCAATTCTTAACAATTCCTAAGAGGTCTTTTAAATTTGAAATTTTTTTTAAGTCTGTAACAAGGTCCTTTAAATCTGAAAGGTTTTTTAAGTCTTCAACAAAGCCTTCTAAGTCCAATTTAGGCCAACTTTTCATCAAAAGTGTCTGTTTTGCATCTCCACTTTTTTCGTCAAAAGCAGCTACAAAGTTATCCATAGCATGGCTCTGTATGGTATATTTCCCTGACCACTTAGATAGTTTTTTAAAAATAACCCGATAAAGGGAGCCTACATGCAGATGGCAACAGTTCACCAAATTAGGCGAAGAGAGGTAGTTGGTGATATCTAAATGGTGAATAGGTAAAGGATCATTTCGGCTGTTCATTTTCTCGAGGACAATACGTGCTCCTGGGGGATCAAAGGTAACCGCTCTTACGTATAGCTTTGTATAAAAATCCTCTTGAAATATACGCTCTTGGTCGAAAAAGACAAAAAGGCTTACCTGTGCGAGCCATCCCCCCAAAGAGTGGCCTGTAAAGGAAAGGCTCTTTACATTTGCTTCCTTAGCTTTTTCTAGGGCTTTCTTGACCAAGCCAATGGTAAGGCGTTCTTGGCCAGCACCGATTTCATTTTGTGCAATAGATTTTATATCTGTCTCAACAGCACTTGCATTTTTAGGATCAGTACCTCTATGAGCCAATACCATCTGCTTTTTACACCTATTGTGATAAAGTATTCCCCTATACCCAGAAGGAAATCCTAAAGATTTAAAAAGAGTATGAAAAATGCCCTCTGCATCTTCAGAAAGATTAGCATATACCTGCCAGTCGTCGAGTCGATACCATTCATTATCACCATATTTGCCGCTTACGCGCGCTCCTACCACCACATCTTGGTAGACATGCTTGCTCAAAATCGCATATTCATATGGACTTGGGAATATTTGCATTGCGCGCAAGTTTTTGGGGAGAAATAATAATTGGTCTTGAAACACCTGAGTTTCTTCTTTATGGTCATCTTTTGAATCATCTTCATAACCCTTATATTCATCTGTCCTACTAGACGGCTTATCTGCGCTATATTTCGGGAAATTGTATTTAACCTCTTCTGTTGTAGACGCTTGTAAGCTATAAGCTGCACTAGCTGCTATTACTTTTACAGAAAACAATAGACTTATAAGCACACACCAGATAAGCACGTTGATTAGACTTATTTTTGTTGATTTGTTTAACATAGTATTCATTTTTAATATGTAAATTAGGGATATATTGCTAAGTACAGCACGCTAAACCAACTTACACACAAACTTAGTACAAAAAATATAATAAAA
>JBCCHA010000106.1:0-2149 GCA_039028995.1 Bacteroidota bacterium
AAACTACTCAATCTATCCCCTTTTTCTTTTATTGATAATAGGATTCCCTCAGCTAAATGCATCCCAAGAAGCATTTCAAATTGAAGAAAAGGAGGGAAAAATGCAAGAAACACAGCAATATAATACTCCAGGTGCGCCGAAGGGTTTAGTGTATAATCACACCTTGCATGTAGGTAAATATGTGAATAATGAGGTGGAAAATTTAGAAGATATAAGAGATATACAGGAGATATTAGATAGTGATATTTTTACTTTGAAAAAGACGCTAGAAAATAAAAAAGAAGAGATCATTTTAGCTGCAGCACTTCAAAGTAAGCAAGAAAGAAAGTATTACAAATATCTTTTTTCTAATAAGGGGCTACTTCAAGGAGAGGCAAGTATTGTTACGGCCCATAAACGAAGGCTTGGATATCAAATTATAAAAACTACTTCTCCCCATATTATTGTTGGTTTACTTGAGTGGCTAAGCTGGTCACAACAGCAATCAGTAGGTAACAACGAGTTTTTTAAAACATATACACCCACAGCATTGTCAACAAACTGGCCCATATGTAAAGCTTGCCATCTTATTGCCCTCCATATGTTTAAAATAGACCTCCTCTCTAATGAAAAAGGTTGCCTCTCGCAACCTTTACAGAATAAAATCGATTGTCTTCCTCATTTAGCTCAGCAATATATAAACACCCATCTTACTCTACCTCTAGTAGAACATCTTGTTGTACCTATGCTAGGATATGTTAAAAAGCAAAAAGAGGAAAAACTTAAGGAGGCAATTAATAAATTGCTTCTCCTTTTTATTAAAAAAGAAAAAGAGGCATCATCATATAATGGTATGAATAGTCTACATATTATAGTGATAAAAGGGGAAGCAAAGAAATTAGAAATATTATTTAAGGAAATACCTGAATTGACTGAAGAGCTCGCTAAACAAGGGGTAAAAAATAAAGCAGACTGGAGGTATGGTTTTAATGCAATGCATTTGGCGGCTAGATACAACCAAACTGAAATAGTCAACGTTTTCTTTAAGAAAAATGCTAAATTAGTCAAAACACTCGCTACACAGGGGGTGCAAGATAATAAAGAAGAATATAATGGCTTCAATGCATTGTACATAGCCGCCTATTGGCGCTGTACTAAAGTAGGGCAACTGTTATTTGAACAATTGCCAGAATTAGCCGAAGAACTCGCTAAAAAGGAAGTAAAAAATAGAAAATTGACTAATGGCTTTAATGGAATAAATATATCCGCTTATCATAACTTCGATGATAGTGAAGAGAAGAAAATGGATGTATCGGATATAATTGCTCCCCAACAGGTACTCATATGTCAGGGACATGAAAATTGCGTTGAAAGCGTGAGCTGGTCGCATGATGACCGTTTTCTCGCTTCCGCTAGTTGGGACAAGACCGTGCGCATTTGGGATCGACACTCGGGCAAACAGGGACTCATATGTCAGGGACATACTGACTTTGTGAAGAGCGTGAGCTGGTCGCATGATGACCGTTTTCTCGCTTCCGCTAGTGCTGACAATACCGTGTGCGTTTGGGATCGACACTCTGCCAAACAGGTACGCATATGTAAGGGACATACTAACTGTGTCAGGAGCGTGAGCTGGTCGCATGATGACCGTTTTCTCGCTTCCGCTAGTGGTGGTCTTGCTATTTTCTGGAGCGACAATACCGTCCGCGTTTGGGATCGACACTCTGCCAAACAGGTACTAATATGTAAGGGACACTCCTCTTTTGTCAGGAGCGTGAGCTGGTCGCATGATGACCGTTTTCTCGCTTCCGCTAGTTCCGACAATACCGTGCGCGTTTGGGATATGTAAGTAGTGTTGTTCCATCGCTCGTTTTTGAGCTGTAATGGCTGGTTAACTTGCGCCCCCCTTCATATTGCTCAAATAAACCGTTTTGCTTCCAGCAATGTAACAAGGCCTATATAAGTCACTTTAATTTTATTATGATATCATTTTGGAACCATTTCGATATCATTATGGAATCGGCTGAATCTTATACTTATTTTTGTTTTACTTAAATAAGTAAAGTTAACTTTAATTGACCTATAAAAACTAGCTAAGAAGGGGAGATATATTTTTGCCCCTATTCGAAAAATATATAAAAACCTATGCGTTACCATATTTTATTATTAT
>JBCCHA010000107.1:0-2146 GCA_039028995.1 Bacteroidota bacterium
CATAATTTATTTTTTAATGTCAAATTTCCCTAGCGATGCAACAAGGCCATCGGGAATTGGTAATTAGTAATTATATAAGTATATTTGTGCGCAATGAAAACAAACAGCACGACAAAGTCATTTAAAATAAGCAAGCACCCTAGGGTAGCATTACCCATTGGGGTACATAACTTTCATAAGCTCATTACCCGTCGTAATGAAGAAGGGCAAGGTTATTTATTTGTAGATAAGAGCCTCTTTATTTGGGAATTTCTTAACGGAGGAGATGATATTACCTTAATTACCCGCCCCAGACGTTTTGGTAAAACTTTGGCATTATCTATGCTAACGCATTTCTTAGCTCCAGAAGTGGCAGGAAAGTCCACGAAAGGGTTATTTGATGGGCTAAATATAGCCCAACACACTGAGACTATGAAGAAACAAGGGCAATATCCTGTGATTTTTATCACCCTCAAAGAAGCTAAAGGAAACTCCTATGAAGAAATTTTTGGTATTATTAAAACCAAGATAAAAGTGTTGTATGAAACCCATAGCTACCTTTTAAACTCCTCCAAGTTGCTATCCAGTCAAAAAGAATATTTCCAAAAAATACTGCATAAAAGTGCAGATGAAGCGGACTATAAAATTTCTCTCTATGCTTTATCCCAATATCTTTACCTGCATACAAATAAAAATGTTTATGTCCTTATAGACGAATATGACACGCCTATAAATAATGCTTATTTATATGGATACTATGAAAAGTGCCGTAATTTTTTGTTTCTATGTTTGGATTCACATTTAAAGACAATGATTTCCTTGAAAAAGGTCTTATCACGGGCATATTGAAAGTAGCAAAAGCCAGTCTTTTTTCAGAGCTCAATAACCCAAAAATCTACACTACACTTTCTAAAAAATATGCTTCTTCTTTTGGGTTTACCGAAGAAGAAACCAATAATTTACTCGATCAGGCTGGGCTTCCCTCCAAAGCGCATGTGTTGAAAAATATGTATAATGGCTATCAAATAGCAGGAAATACATTATATCCTTTTTCTATTGTTTCATTTATTGCGGAAGTATTAGAACCACCAGAAACACCTATAGAAGAAGCTTTAAAACCTTACTGGATCAATACAGGAGGCACACACTTAATTACCGATTTAATTAAAAATAACTTGTCTGACTTAAAAGAAGGGCTGACTTCTTTATTGCAAAATCAAGCCATTACAACGCTTATCAATGAAGATATCGTATTTAACATAAATTTGAAACATGATATCGTCGGCTTTTGGAGTATTATGCTATTGTCTGGCTATTTAAAAGTAGTTGACAAAACCTTGATTCGAGTAGGAAAATATAAGTATAAGCTTCTTTTTCCTAATGATGAAATTAAGTCTACCATGGAAGATATCCTGCTGTCTGTAGTAGCTGGAGGCGCACATAACCAAAACGAATATGAGAAATTAATGCATACTTTTGTACAGGGAGAGTTAGCTGCGTTTTTCCAACTTTTGAAAAAGTTCCTCCAAACAGTGCCCAGCTTTCGAGATACAAAAGGCAAGCATAAAGAGCAGTTTTTTCATGGTTTATTGTTGGGAATGACTATTTCAGTAAGTAATACCTATACTGTAACATCAAGTAGAACTTCGCCTATAGGCGAATATGACATCGCTTTAACGCCTAAAAATCACCATCATAAAGGATGGATCATAGAGCTGAAAGTGACCAAAAAATTAGACAAACTCAAAGAAAAAGCTAAAGAAGGTCACGCACAAGCGATCAAAAAAAAATATGCTACAGATATGCGTGCAAGCGGGGTAAAAGAAATTGGCTATATGGGTATCGCTTTTTGTGGTAATGAAGTGGCATTGGTATCAAATAAAGACACTTTTTCAAGTATAAAAACAAATTCTTTTGACACAGCATAAATGTGAAGTCTCTACAAGGAAGAGAGAGCATCATGATTTATACCCATATTCCGCACCAGATTTTGAAAAATTTTTAATTAACAAAAAAGAAAAAAATAGGCTATAAATTCTCTTTCCGTACCAAATTTTCAATTATAAAAAAAGCAAAAACAGGCTATATTAAACTATATAAGCTATTTTTAACCATTGTGTAACCTTTTTCTATGCTCTGCAATTCCTCTTTATCTTCAAAATGGCAA
>JBCCHA010000108.1:0-2101 GCA_039028995.1 Bacteroidota bacterium
CTTTTTCATAAAAAAACAAAAATTATTTAAAAAAATACAATAAAAATAAAAAAACGTTTTATTTTTATTTACTTTTCATTAAATTAGCTTTAGGTTTCCTTATCCTATTGAGGAGTCTAGTATCGATTATCTGGCAAAATAACGCTTATGTATTGAACCATTACATTATGGTTATGTGTCTTTTTAGGTAAAAAAGACACTTTTTTGTAAAGTCAAGCTATTTTTGTGTCTAAGTAAATGAGAGCAGAAAAACCTTAGTTTTTTATATCAGAAGATGCTCCAGAGAGCCCAGGATAACAGTGGGGTTTATATTGGGGTTTAATTCTAAAGTGCATACGTAGCTCATATCTGAAAGTTTCAGTTTTTGATGACAGGAGCTGCTGCGGGGCTGAGAATAACAACAAGTTTTACATTGGGTTCTCAACGAAAGTTTTGAGTACAGCAAGATGGCCCTCGTAGACGGCCACCTGTAAGGCATTTAGACCGTTAAATCCAATATTATTGCATTAAAAATTCGACCACTTCAGTATGCTCCTCCAAAGCAGCAAGATGTAACACTGGTATACCGTCCAAGCTAGCACTATTACCTTTTATCACTTCTTTGGCAAGTGCTGTATCTTCTTTTAAACATTTTTTAATTTTCTTTATATTCCCAGTCTAAGCTGCCATATGAAGTGGATTCATCCCATTATTTAAATTGGTCACAAATGCTCTTCTCAGCTGTTGAGCGAAACACCAGGAAGGGGGATCGGAATTGTCGGTAGCGTGCTGCAAGAAGAAGATAAAAATAGTAGCATTTTTGCTAAATTTACCATAAACAAAAATTAAAAATTAGGCATAATAATAGCACTTTAACCTTATATATCAAATGAACCACCTCTTTTTTGGCTGCTTTATTTTTTGTGTTATATTTGTTTTTTAGCACTAAGAATGCCAAAGGTTCTGCTTTATTGTGTGCTTTCTGACTAAAGAATAACATTATAGTAGAGGTATTAACCCATAACCCATACTATTACCCATAAGTATGAAATCTACTGACTCCGATATGGGGGGATCAAAATACGATAAATTCGATTGATATCAAGTTCGAAACAGGGTAGATAAGGCTTGAGGGAGTCGTTGAGCAAGCCAGACTTACGCAGATATTTTCAGAGTTACTCGAAGAGAACTCTTAGGGATGGGTTAAAAATCCCATTTACTTTGCGTAAGCAATATGAGGCTGGGTACGGATTTTTAATCTGTACCCAGTTTTGGTAACCTTGATCAGCCTTACCTCATAAAGTATAATATTTGTGTCGGATTAACGATACTTACCTTATACAGGGGTATTACCGCATTCTTTATTTACTTTTTGGAGCATTAAATCCAATTTTAATACCATAGGAAGGGGAATCACTTTGGTTACTTGCTATCTTGGATGTATCACAAAAAAGTAATACTTTTTCCTTTACTTTATAATTTTGGGTACCAGTAGCTATCCACTTTTTTAATGCAGCTTTGATTATTTCTTCTTCATCTTTATTCATACATTTGTATTTATCATGGTACATATCATCATTACTAGGAGAGTTAAGTGTCCAAGAATTGAACTTCCAAACACCCTTATAATAAGCAAATCCCCCACCTAATACTTTTTTTGTATCTAATTCTTCATTGAATAGAGATTTATATACTTTACCATGTATAACCCCTTCTTCAGAATATAGGTGGTCAATATCAGCTGATTTTTTGAGCACAATGTAGCCAGATTTACAGTGAATACCATTTAAATACCAATCATATTTGCCGTCATAACTATATAGTACAATGCCCCCTATATCTTCTTTTCCTTCCCATTTTTCAGGCATATAAGATTTACAAGAAACATGATAAGTGTCAAAAGCATGCACTGGCTTTAAATTTTTGCGATTAGGTTGAGATTTTAATGTACTTGAACCACTCTTAAATACTAAGGTTCCTTTTTGCGGCGGATATTGCCTGTACTTTTTCTTTGGTTTATCAACCTGGTCAGGATCAACAGCTGCTCGTGTAATTCTAGTAAATAAGCATATAAAGAAAACAAAAGATATTGTTAGCTTATAAAATATAATGTTTTTTTTCA
>JBCCHA010000109.1:0-2073 GCA_039028995.1 Bacteroidota bacterium
ATATACAAGCTTTGCCTTTTTAGCTTTGGCCACCTGTTGAAAAACCTCAGCTGTGGCTGCATCATACTCTCCTACTATTAAAGGGATTTGAAGCTTGACAACACCTGCTTTTTCATAGGCAATTGCACTAAGCGTACCTCCTAAAATACTTGTGTGATCTAGGCTGATATTAGTAATAAGGGCTACTTCTGGAAGGATAACATTAGTGGCGTCTAGCCTTCCTCCTAAGCCTACTTCTATTACGGCTATGTCTACTTGTTGCTTTGCAAAAAAGTAAAAAACAAGTGCTACACTCATTTCAAAAAAAGAAGCTTGTGTGTTTTCAAATAGATTTTTATGCTTTTGGACAAATGCAATGACTTCCCCTTTTGTAATCAGCTTACCATTTATCTGTATCCGCTCTCTAAAGTCTTTGATATGAGGGGAAGTATATAGGCCAGTTTTATATCCAGCTGACTGAAGTACTGCTGCTAGGGCATGGCTTGTGCTGCCTTTTCCGTTTGTGCCTGCAATGTGTATGGACTTAAATTTTTTTTCAGGATGGCCAAGTGCTTTACAAAGTTTAGTGATTTTTTCAAGTCCCATTTTTTTAATGGCCTTATTTCCCTGCTGCTGGTAAGCAGCTAAATTATTATATAGATAGTGCAGTGTGCCTTGGTAAGCGAGTTCTTCTTCGGTTGACTTTTTATGTATCATAAGTAGGTAAAGATGTAAAATGATGCGTAATAATAGCTTCATTGGTAGCTTTGACATTATGCACGCGAAGATAGTCTACTTGGCGGGCTACTTTTGCAGCCATTAAAGCAGTCTGAAGGTCTCTTTGAGAGGCAGGAAATTTTGTAAATACTTTCATGAAAGACTTTCTAGAGTGGCCTAGCATGAGGGCACAGCCTAGCGTGTGAAATGCTTGTAGATTGGCTATGAGCTTAAGGGATTGATAGGGGGTTTTCCCAAATCCTATACCGGGGTCAAAGATGATTTGTTTTTTTTCAATGCCGGCTTTTTGCAGGGCTTCAATCCTTTGCTTGCCCCAGGTTAAAACTTCTTGTACAGCACACCTTTGAGTAGATAAAGTTACTTGCGGGTCGGCAGGTATGGTGGTGTGGTGCATAAGTATGGCTTTTAATTGGTGTTGGGCAATAAGTCTGCACATTTTTTCATCATATAAACCACTCACATCATTGGCATAGGTAATGCCAAAGGGTAAGGCTTTTTCTAAGGTCGTAGCATGCCTGCTGTCTAGGCTCAGCAAAGTATCATCTTCGGTTTGCTGCTGGTGTATAGCTATTTTTTTCAGTATGGGCTCAAGTCTTTTCCACTCTTCCTCAGGGTCAAGCAAAGTGGCATTCGGGCGGGTAGACTCTGCCCCTATGTCAATGACGCTTGCCCCTTGCTTTACTAAAAGCTGATATTGAGCAAATGCTTTTTCAACAGTATTATGCTTGCCTCCATCTGAAAAAGAGTCTGGTGTAATGTTCAAAATGCCGACTATAGCAGGTTTTAATAGCGTCATTAATTCAAAATCTTCGATATGGCCTAATTTTTTGGATAAAGCCGTAGCAGTTATCCCCTGATAAGGGCCTGGTACTGGATAGGTCCAGCTTGGGGCAAGGTTATTAAGTGGCAAAAGAGCAAAGCTTCTTTGAAGTAGCTGACTGTGTGGAATAGTAAGTGCTGGTTGGGTAATCACTTCATCTCCCCATGCTAAAATATCTATATCTATAGGCCTAGGTGACCATTTTTCGGCATTTGCTCTTCCCATTTGCCTTTCTATATTTTTGATAGCACGCAGTAACTCGCTGGGCTTTAAATTTGTTTTTCCTCTCACCGCCATATTTAAAAAAGGCTTATCCCACGATTGTGGAGCATCTGCAGTCAATAAAGCTTTGGTGTGGTATATGGGAGAGATTTGTATATCAGTTAAAATATCTTGCAAAAGCAAGATGGCCGTTTTAAGGTGTGCTTTTCTATTTCCCAAGTTAGTTCCAAGCCCTAGTATTACCATAATTTTTTGCTTCAAAGCTAATAGAATAGCATTAAGCATATCAATTATTTTCTTAGTCTCAAATAAAA
>JBCCHA010000110.1:0-2060 GCA_039028995.1 Bacteroidota bacterium
CAAGGATCAACATATACATCCATAAGAGGTTTTGGATTAATTAATCCAAACTTACTATCTCGTGCTTGCTTTCTAGCAACAATATTGTGAAATTCTTGCTTGTTTTTAAGTATAATATATATGTACTCTAAAAAATAGGTATTGATAGGCCCTAAGTGATTTACATACATATTTGCAATACAATAGGCATGTTCTTTTAACTCTATATATTGGCCGCTAGAATTTTTATTGCTATAAAAACGTGGGGAAATCCAAGCTCCCTTGTAGCTTGGGAAGAGTTGGCGTTCTTCCCAACCATGTAGGAGCGTTTTATATTTTCTCCTTGTATTGGTTGTAGGTTGACTTTGTTTATCTGTAGCTGGGGTATAGACTTTTACACACCAGTTTCTGCTTTCTCGCTCAAACCACTGTCTGCCTCGCAAACAAAAATATCCATTTTTCCATTTCATTTTAGCCCAGGGAATAAAACGCGCCCAACCACTCTGCTCTATTCCAATAATCTTGCGCAGTATTTCTTCTCCTTGCTTATTATAGATAATCGCTGTAGCGATAAAAATATCTACATCCCAAAAACACTCCACATTACCAAAGTATTGATGATTGGGCGAACGTAAGGGTTTTGAACGTCGCAATAAAAACCTATGCTCAAGATTAAGTGCTAAGCATTTATTGTAAGCATTAATTAGCTGCTCTTGGTTAATGCCTTCTTCTTCACTAACATCCATTAAAGTATTGTGCACCATATCTAAAAATTTCTTCTTTTTTTCATAAAGAGAAAGTTGCAAATAGCCATCTTGGTCAAAAACTACATAAACATCAAAATATCGACCAATATGATTAGGTTTTGGCTTATCGACTAATTCAATGTTAAGTGTAGAAAATGTTTTTGTTTCTAAACGCCCTAAATGCCAAAAATACATATTGAAGATACAAATTGCTATTGTATCTCCAGTGTATCCAGTATAATCGTATATTTCTATATCACGTAATATCATCTTTATTTAGTTTCAGATTTAAATATCAGGGTTAGGTCGTTTTTGGTGCCTAGGCTTTTTATTGTTATTATTTTTAGCATATGTCGTAACATGGTCTTTTTCTATCTTCAGCGCCTCAGCTCTTCCATTAATATCTGTTTTGAGTACACGAACAGTATATGCCTCTGGATTATCTTTATAAGGGGGCTTAGTACGTAATTTGTGCTTTCCACGAGGAGATGTACCATCCTTATTTAGTTTTTGTCCAGAGATACCATATTCCATTACCTTTCCATTTTTATCTAGTATAACATACAAGTGTTGTTTCTTTTTGCATAGCTTACTATTTCCATGTGGTTTTTTTATTTAGTTTTAGTAAAAGGGCGTTTTTGATTGTTTATTTTCCTTTTTTCTTTATTTCTTCCTTAGGGCTTGGGGTATATACTTTGACACACCACCTTAATATCCCATGGTCTTCTTTGGTCCAGGGTTTTCCCATTTCTAAGCAAAAGTACCCTTCCTCCCAGTTTATTTTTGAACGGCCACTGGTCAATACATAAAAATCACCGTTATTTGCTTGTTGTGTGCCTATGATTTTTCGCATTACTTCTTTTCCCTGCTTATCCTCAATAATAGCAGTAGCGGTAATAGTGTCAGCTTCCCATAGCAATTCAACACGTCCAAGGTATTCTTGGTTAGGCGAGAGGAGGATTTCTTTTGCTCCTCCTTTAAAAGGAAAGCGAAAAATAAGTTTATGCGCTAGACATGTTTGGTAAGCATTGTCTAATTTTTTAGCATCAATGCCTTCTGCTTTACTTATGGAGGAAATACATTTATGGATGGTATCTAGAAGCATTTTTTTCTTTTTATAAGGTGTGCTTTCCCAATATTCGGTAAAGTTAAAAGGAGTATAAATAGTGCGGTTTCTACTTTTTACCCAAGGTTCAATATATACATCTATAAGAGGTTTTGGATTGATTAGCCCAAGCTTACTATCTCGTGCTTGCTTTCTAGAAAAAATATCATGAAAATCTTTTTTACTTTTGAATATAATATCTATATGATCTAAAAAATAGGTTTTGATAG
>JBCCHA010000111.1:0-2018 GCA_039028995.1 Bacteroidota bacterium
CCTAAAAATGCTTAGCCATGTGCTTTAGGCTAGATGTTTGTAAGCGTTAAAATATGTGCATATATTTGCACATGGCAATACATCAACCACATGATAAATTTTTTAAGAGGGCGTTTAGAAGAAAGGAAGCCGTAGCAGACTTTATTAGCGTACATGTTGATGCGGAAGAGTTGCAAAAACTTGATTTAAACACTTTGGAATTGCAAAAAGATAGCTGTATGTTGTAAAACTCGAATTTTTTTTCTAGTTTTGCAACATGCAGGTATCTAGATACATAGCGCAATTGGAAGCGCAAGGGATATTGTATTTTACTATACATGAAGCGGTAAAAAGTTTAAAAATAAGCAAAGAAAAGCTATATCAACGACTTTACCATTTTAAAAAAAAGCGGATAATAGTTAGTCCAGTACAAGGGCTTTATGTTATCGTACCCATTCAGCATAGGGCTATCGGTTGTATGCCACCTGAAGAGCTTATTGTCATAGTAATGAAATACCTAAAAGTTCCCTTTTATGCAGGATTATTGACAGCTGCAGCATATCATGGTGCTACTCACCAAAGGCTTAGGGTTTTTCAAGTAGTCTCTAGTAAAAGGTTTTTTAGAGACATCATCATTGGAGATGTTTGGATAGAGTTTATCTATAAAAAGGATATTACAAGTGTGGCCGTTGCAAAAAAAGAAATGCATGCTGGCTACCTACCGATATCTACTCCTGAAGAAACGGCAAAAGATGTGATGCGTTTTTACAAAAAGTGTGGCGGACTAAATCATCAAGCCACCGTACTGGCAGAATTGACAAAAGCAATCAATCCTCAAAAGCTCATATTTTTGGCGCGCAAGTCGGACAGCATTGTTTGGGTACAGCGAATGGGCTATATGCTAGAAGTAATTGAGACTTTTTATGAAAAGGAGAGAGATAGCCTTGTAGCGGCCTTAGCGAAATTCCTAGCACACCAGCAACCGAAATACGCTCCCCTTGCGCGAGAGATAGCTACTAAAGGTAAGCCACGAAATAGAAAGTGGAAAATAATAGAAAATGCAACCATTGAATCTGATATATGATACTACAAGAAACTCTGGCAAAAGAAAGGCAAAAGAGAAATTGGAAATTTCTCTACCAAGTGGAGCAAGATATATTGTTGGATAGGGCGTTGGTGTCAATGTACCAAAATGAACATATACAAAATACATTGGTATTTAGAGGTGGTACTGCACTCAACAAGCTCTTTATAGACCCTGCAGCGAGATTTAGTGAGGATTTGGACTTTGTGCAACTCAAACCAGCTCCTATAGGTATCACATTAGATGCTATTCGGAAGTGTATGGAGTGGTTTTTAAAAGATAGTGCACAAATTCGCCCTAGAATTAATATAGGTAGAGGTGGGGTAAAAATTTTGTACACTTTCACTAACATTGATGGCACGGAAGCTGGAAAGTTGAAAATAGAGATAAATACCAAAGAACATTTCCATGTCGCACCCTTAAAGAGAATGGATTTTGCCACATCATCTGAATATTTCAAAGGAAGGGCAACAATAGTAGCTTATAGTATTGATGAACTTATGGGTACCAAACTACGTGCGCTTTACCAAAGGCGTAAGGGGCGTGATCTTTTTGACATTTGGTACGTCCTATCTAACAATTTAGTAGATATGGAAAGGGTGATACATATTTTTCACAAATACAACGAATATAACGGTATAAATATCACGCGCAAGATGTTTACACAAAACATTTTAGACAAACAAAATAGCACCGATTTTAGAGCAGACATCAGGCCATTGCTGTCTCCCAAAAACCCTTATAGTTTCGATATGGCTTTTGATTATGTGCTAGAAAAGGTATTACCTTTTATTTAGTCGCTTATCCTAAAAATAATATTAGTATTTATTGAGGTTTTAGCAAATGGGATGAATACATCTAAAGCTGCCGAGGTGTTAGGGTTTACCCTGAAAAAACTGGAAAAGCTTCTAGCTTCTGCGGATTAGTAGATATCTTTACTAGGTCACGGTCTCTA
>JBCCHA010000112.1:0-1939 GCA_039028995.1 Bacteroidota bacterium
AATCTGTTTTTGCTTTTTTAAGTTATCTAAGATCAAATTTACAAAACTTTGCAATTGATGTTTAGTAGTATCTATAAAATTGCTATGATACACTACAGAGTTGGTAAAAAGCAGCAGCTCTCATTCTTTTGCTTAAGATGGCTCCGAGCCTTGTGTTATACTTATACTTCAGTATGCGTCAAGGATGTGTTTTTCAGTTGGCTTTGATGCTGGCAAGGTGTATATAGGTAAGGGGTTTGGTTTTGGGGGCTAGTATTTGTGAAAGAAGGATTGTGCTAAATCTTGTTTATGCATGACCTGACAAAAAAATCATTTTGAGGGGTATTACTTAGGTAGTTCATATGCATGTTTTCTGATTATGGCATTTTTTTGAAAATAGAGAGTGTAATGAGGGGAGGATGCTCAGTGATTAACACATCGTATGTAATCTATGATATGTCCGTTTTTTGTCAAGATTTAGCAAATCATAGCTTGCATATGTTTTTGAGTAATGTGGGTAAAGTATTGCCTAAGCTCGCTGTCCAATTCAAAAGCTTTGCTCATATGTAAAGTAGTGCTTGTTTGTAGTACTTGGTTTACGCCTCTGTGTGTACAGCACCTGTGTTTTGCACTGATAAAGACACCAACTTTTTGTGCTTGGGTTACTTGCATCAAGTTAGTCAAAAGCACGTCACCTAAATCTTCTTGCATATAGGCTTTGCTGCTATAAAAACGCACAAGCCTGGCGTATTTGCTTATGCCTAGCACCTTTTTTGCATCGGATGATATGAGTAGGCTTACAAAGCCTACAAAGGGGATGAGGTGGTGGGGGCATAAGGAGCTAAAGGTGATGGGGCCTTGAATGATTGTTTTTTGTGTAGGTGTGGTGCAGGGAAAAAATTTCATGTCAGGTTTTTGATAAAAACGACCTGAAAGCCACTCGTCTACATACATCTTGGCTACCCGGCTAGGGGTTTGTTTGGTTTGCGCATCTGCTTGCCAATCAATTTTTAATGCGGTAAGAAATTGTCCAAAAGCCTTTGTGGCTTCATCCAGTATACTTTCTCTTTCTTGTGTGTCAAGTGCTTTGTAAAAATCATGTATAGCTAAGCCTGTTTTTTTATCTTGTGGTGTATGGGAAGAAAGTTGCATACTATTGGTCTTGTATTTGATAACTGACGCCGCCAAATATGTTTGGGATAGGAGGGGTGAGTTTGGCCACTTTTAGGGTTATTTTGATGTCTTTTTCTAATAAGCGACTAAGGGCTTGGTGTATGGTGTGGTTAAGGTGCTCTAAGAGGGCATACTCTTTGTGCTGTGCAGTAGCTATTACTTGTTTTACTAAGTCGGCATAACAAACTGTATCTTCAAGCTGATCGCTTACACACCCTTTGGGAGGGTGTTGAAAGGTGACTTTAAAGTCAATTTCTATGAGTTGTGCCCTAGCTCTTTCCTGAGGTTTTACGCCAATAAAAACTGGTATGCGGAGTTTATTAACTGCTAAATGATGAATTTTTGGCATCATAAAAAAATTTAGTGACTAAGCTTTAAAAGCATAGGTTATCTTATTTAGCAAGTTCTACAACTACATGGGTATTTCCACACAAGTCTTTAAAAAGGAGCTGTTTGCCCCAAGCCTCATCAGTAGGCTCGCCTAAAAGGGTAGCGCCTGCTTCTTGAAGCAGTTTACGATCCCTTTCTATATGAGTAGAAGTAAAGCAAAACCCTGGCTGCTGACCCACCTGGTTTTTTCTTGTAGCTATAGTCCCACTATCTGCCCCCCATGTTACATCTTGCAAAATAATCTGTAAGTCAGGATTGAGCTTAGAGCTTGCTGTGAGCCATCTTTGTATAGGCTCTCCAGGCTTATTCATAGGCTGGTCTTCCTTTTTTTCAAAACCTAAATGTGACCAAAACTTTAAATCTCTTTCCTGGTCAGTAGTTAATAAGGGTACGTGTG
>JBCCHA010000113.1:0-1934 GCA_039028995.1 Bacteroidota bacterium
AACGGGCGTGCGCCAAACGCCAGCAAACGCATGTCCTGCACATAACAATAAGGCAAGTCATACCATATAAGGCCATGCCTGCGCGCACCACAAGCACCATAAGTGTTCGATGGCGAAATGCCTAGTTGCTGTGCCTCCTTTAGATTGGGGTGCTATGAAAAAACTAAGAAACAAAATAAACAATTATACTTAAAATATAGAAAAGAAACAATATTTTTGAAGCACGGTGAGACGAGCTGTTGTTCCTCTAGGCATAAAGGCCTGTACGCTGAATTAGCATCTCACCGTTATTCAAAAATCAACAAAGGGTCGGATAGAATTTTAGGCATAAAGGCCTGTTAATAAGGAGTTGATCAATGTTGATTAATTATATTGCTAAGCGGCAATATAAATAGAAATTAACGATAAAACAAGAATTATGAAATATAACTATAGTGTTGGATTGGATATTGCAAAACAGAAACTAGATGTTTTTGTAAAAAAGGGCAATAAAAAAGTAGTCTATACTAAAATATCCAATGACAAAAAAGGGTTCAAAGTACTTCAAAAAGTACTCAAAAAAGCTCAGATTCCGTTGTCAGAAGCCCTCTTCTGTGCAGAACATACAGGTCTTTATAGCCATGGATTGTTGGTTTGGATAGCAGAAAATAAGCTTGATCTGTGGTTAGAAAATGCGCTTGCTATTAAAAAATCAAGTGGATTGAGAAGAGAAAAAAGCGACAAAGCAGACGCAGAAAATATTGCAAATTATGCTTATAAAAATCAGGATAGTTGCAATTTATGGTTAGCCCCTAGGGACGCTGTTGTTGAGCTGGAAAAGCTCTGTTGGGCAAGGGAAAAGCTATTGAAAACCATTGGTCAATATGAGAAACCAATCAAAGAGAGAAAAGAAATAGGCGATGATGAAGTCCCCAATTTCTTCAAAAACTCATTGATTTTCTTGAAAAAAGACCTAAAAGCGTTAGAGAAAAAGATAAGCATTTGTGTAAGTAAAGATGATAATATGTCTCGTCTTTTTCATATACTCACTTCAATTACAGGCATAGGCCCTGTTACTGCGAATGCTCTTATAGTAACTACAAATGAGTTTACCAAAATAAAAGAGCCCAAAAAGATGGCTTGTTTTGCAGGGATAGCTCCTTTTGAGCACACTTCAGGCAGTAGTATCAGAGGGAAGAGTCGGGTTTCACCTTTTGCTAACAAAAAACTTAAAAAACTGTTGCACATGGCAGCTGTTGCTGTAATCAAATTACCTGGCGAGTTGGCTAACTTTTATAAAAAACTAGTGGCAAAAGGGAAAGCAAAAATGGTAGCAATTAATGCCTTAAGGAAGAAACTCATTGACAGAATCTATGCTTGTGTGAGGGATAATCGGAAATATGAAAAAAATTATACCAAAAGCTTGACAATGTCATAGAATTCAGGGTGGGCAGAGGACTTTCACCTCCAAGCTGTTACCCATGCAAGGCACACGCTCAGCACGAGTGCTTTCGCACTCGCCTTCGCTCCGTTTTGGATGACATGGTTTTTTATGGCCGATTGCTGCCCTGCTCACTCCTCAGCACCGCTCTTCCTCACTTACCCCGTCGCTCCGCAAAGAGGAAGCTGAGGCTTTTTTTCTTTATTGGGGTTTTTGAGAATTTTTGCTGGCACAACATGCTGCATAGTGTCTTCTAGGGCTGCACTTTTATCGCCTGAAAAATTGCCACAAAGCCGTGCGATTCAGTTGCTGTGTAGCCACGAGGTAAAAGATGGTACCCAAAAGGAATATGCCTACAACGTACTTCAGGTAATAGAAAAGCTTTCTCCTTTTTGCTGTTGTGGGAGTGAGGGCCTCATTGCTTATATTAAGTGGTAATGGTGGTTTGGCGGAGGTCTGGTGGGGTGTCTGTTGTTTGACACTGGGGGAATTCTTCTGTAGTGTAATCTTTGGC
>JBCCHA010000114.1:0-1924 GCA_039028995.1 Bacteroidota bacterium
ATGTAGAAATGTGGTAAATACAAACTTGTGCGTATAAAAAATAGCCTGGAGGATTTATAAACCTAAAAGCCGCTGCAAAATGTCAGGATTTTGAAAAGCAATGTTGATTTTACCTATGCTGATTTATCCAAGTAAGTATTCTTTCCTTATTAAGCACCTCACTTTTGACATTTAGCAAAGCTTTTTTTTCTCCATTTTGAAATAGCGCACATCTTGGGAAAGCACTAAAGCGATAAAGCGACTTGTAAGAAGCCTTGTTAGCCTCTGTAAGCTTCATCACATAGACCTTGATTAAGCCTTGTTCTGCTATAGCCTCAATGAGTGGTTCTATTTGTTTACAATAGGGACACCCTACTTTATAAAACTCTACGAATACCAATTTTTCGCTATGTATAGCTTGTTTAAATGCTTGTGCTGTATCAATAATAACAGGTTTCATACTTTTAGATTTACTATTCTTTTTATCAATATAATGCCTTTTAACACTCTCCTTGCTAATAGCTAAAGCATGCAAATTCTCGTTTTCACCGAGCAGTATAAGTAGAAGTATCCCTAATTTTTTACCTAGCATAGTTATACCAATTATGAAAAATATTTATTTTTTAGCCAAATTATCTTTACCGATTTACGATTTTTGAATCTTTCCAATGTATCTTTTTCCATGCGCTAGCTGATAAACTATATACATTCATATCTTTTACATTTTGCCTATAGCCCCACCTTTTGTATTTAGGAGCGCTTAATAACTTCATCAAAAGAAATTCCTTAGCTATCCTATTACTCTTCACATTGGTTTTCTCTATCGCCAAATTTACATACTTTGCCTTGCCTATGTAAATCACATAATTAAATAAAGCCTGGATAGCTGTGCTGGTAAGGCCTTTTGCTTGAATGATCTCTGGGGCACCTACCCAATACATGGCATCTACACTTTGCGCTTTATAAGCACCGTATCCCTGATCTTTTACCTGCCCGATAAGCCGCCACTCACTATCTTTGCTAGGTTTGTAAAAGATAAACCAATTAATATCTTGAGATACATAGTCTCTCAGAATCATACTCTGCATTTCACTTACTGCATGTACCTCACTACTACTATAACTCTCTACCATATAGGGCATATACTTGATTAAATGGTCTTTGCTTTGGCTTACTAGCTTATAAAGGGCTTTTGCATTTTTTACTTTTGGATAATCTAGCATGATAAAATCAGTGTGCCCATCTGCATAAGTCCGCTTAATTTCAAATGGGAATTTACCCGTTAATGTATACTCGATAGTGCATCGAATATTTTTCTTCTCGTTGGTAAAAAAATATTTGAAATGACGACCTGTATAGGCGGTTAGGTGTTGAAAAAAAGATAACTGACCTAATGTAAATAGTATGAAAAAAATCGATTTTTTATTTAAAACATGCATGTGCAAATATGGTTGATTTTTTAATTTTGTCTATTCCCAAATAGGAAAAGGGCTTTTCCTGTTTTATAGTTTAAACGTACTTGTGATGAAAAAACTAGCAGATAAGGTACTGACCTAAGCTTACTTAGGGGCTATCTCTGATTGATTTTCTATAGTAAGATACTCATTACGCCACTTGTAGTAACCGTAGCATGAGAGGATGATATATAACATGTATTTAAGAAAAAGCTCACCAAGAGTTGTTTGTAAGCATACGAACACATAAATCAGGTTGGCACATATGGAAAACAACCAGGCTTCTACTTTTTTGCGTGCCAAAAGCACATAAGTCACTAAAATCAATACCGCATGAAAAGCATCTAAATAAGGCAATTTACCTGTTGTATACACACTATATAAATAACCTACCCCGAAGCTTAATAGGATAGAACTTAGGAATATGCACACAAAATCATACCCACTTAACCTACTCACCTTAAGCATGGGCTTTTTGACTTGCTTTTTCC
>JBCCHA010000115.1:0-1918 GCA_039028995.1 Bacteroidota bacterium
ATACCTTTATATCATCAACACTAGTAAAAGAAGTAGCACGCCATAACGGGGATGTGAGTGAGTTTGTTGACACCATAGTTATGAAAGCCCTGCAATCAAGGCTCGGGAAAACCAAGCATTAAACACAACACCTAGCGTATCGTTACATTACGCTAGGTAGCTTCGCTCTTGATGGAAACAGAACGTTCTTAAGCCTCACTAAGCCCAAAAAATCTTTATTGATAAATAGTGCCAATGCCATTATAAGATCAAATAGAATAACGCCAAACCCATATGCAGCCCAAAACCACCAATAATCAATGTTTCCTTTAACTTGAACATCATAATGCATCCCCAAAAATAAACAGGTATTAACACCCAACCCCAGAATTAAGTAATAAAAAGCAATAGGTGTATTTTGCAACGTGATTTTTCGCCACAAAAAAAGTGTAAAAATAGTTGTGAGATCAAATATGAAATAATCTTTATAAGTTGAAGTTTCGAGGCTTAAAAATGCACTTAGAAAATAAGAAATCATCATTATCAATGAAATATGCAGCAAGCTTTTATCTTGTTTATTAATGCTCGAAGAAAGATTATATAGAAAAGCGATTAAAAATAGCCACAAAATAAAATTACCTAAATTCTCGCCAACTTTAACAAGTAGCCATAATAAATCTGCCATTATAGGCTTTTAAACTCAGCGCGTGATCTAAATAAACGACCTTTAAGTTTCATTAGCCCTAAAAAGTCTTTATTGATAAAAATAGCAATAATCATTAGTAAATCAATAATGTTAACCCCCATGGAGTACAGACTCCACAACCACCAAGGATCTGAGTTCCAGTTTATATAAAGATCTATGTAAATAGCATACGTTAAACAAGCATTAATCAATAAGCCACTAACAATATAGTTTTTAGCCACATCGCTTTCAAAGCTTGAAGCTTTTGTTATTATAAAAATAATACAAACTGTAGCGAAATCAAAAAAAATCCAGTTAAGGTAAACGTTTTTGAAAACTAAAAGGAAGTCACCAATAAGGTAAGAAAAGAACATTATTGAAGCTAAATAGACCAGTAATTTATTAGCTGTATTTATACTCGATACAAATGTGTACAACAAAGCCATTAAAAAGCCCCATTGTATAAATGCATCAATATAATCTGCTAGAAATAAGTCTACATAATACATTTATTGGATTTGGTTAAGCTCAGACGTTTTGAATAATGAAATGAGTTTATTTTTAAGGGTGTGTAAGCCAAGGAAATCACGGTCTACTATTAAAGCGATAACCATGAGAAAGTCAATTATATTTACTCCGAAGGTATAAACCTCCCAAAAGAACCATGGTTCAAGATTCTTATAAATATAAACGTCTAAATGCATTAATGAAACTAAAATTAGATTTAGGGTTAAACCTGTTACTAAATACAAAAATGAAGGAGTGGTTTTTTTTATAAATTGATAAAATATCATAAGGCTAGCAATCGTAACTATATCGTAAATTGCCCAGTCTAAATAAGTAGTTTCATAATACGAAAACCAGGTGAAGAAATAGTCTGATGCAGTATATGATACCATCATCACAAAGGAGCTGAGTAATAAGGTAGTACTTCGTTTAATATCGATAGAAAAGACAAAGACATTAAAAAAAAACGCCATCAAGAAAGCCCACATCGCGAAGGCTGATAACGAAAAGTAACCAAAAAACTCAGCTAAAAACATCAAATACCCATATCAAATTACTTAGGTCGAACGCCTGTACCACCTGAAAGAATAGTACCACCACGATGAAGGTCTGCGCCACTTGCCGCAGCCATCGCCTCTTGAGAGATACTTACTGTATCAGATTGTAGGGTTTTAGGGCTAGCAGTTTGTTCCATTGCAGGCTTTAATTGTTGCGTTTTATTGTATGCTTGCATTTGTACTTGGCTAT
>JBCCHA010000116.1:0-1854 GCA_039028995.1 Bacteroidota bacterium
GTAAGAGCGCTTTGCACCCGCTAATACTATTTTATTTATTTACACCTATTTTATCAGCTCAATTACCTTTTTTGGACTATATAAGCCTTTTTATTTAAATAAAACAATGGCAAAAATTTAGCGATTAGCATGGCTGTAAATGACAAATAGGCCATCGTAATGTTGGTCGCTAAGCGTAAATTTTATTATATAACAAAACTAAGCATAAATATAACAAAACCAATTACCTTGTTAACAAATACTTGCCAATGGCAATGTAATACTACACTACTAAAAGAAACAAACAACAAATTAGTAACAAAAACAATTAATAGTGCTTGCGTAGTTTTTTCATCATCGTAAGATATCCTCGTTGCGTAGCAATATCTAACGCAGTTTCCTGTTGGTGGTTTTTCTTCTTTAAGCAGGATGGGTCCTTTACATCCAAACAGGCTAGTGCCTGGAGGTTATTCCAATAAGCGATATAATGCAAGGGCGTATTGCCGTAGTGATCTTGTAGATCGACAGTTGCTCCAGCTTTGTGTAGTGCTTCTACAATAGCTAGGCGGTTTTTTGGGGTATATTGATCAGCAGGATATAGTAGGTACTCTTCTGGAAAGAATGTATGGGTTTGCGCATAGTAGGGGGGATAGATAGGGAAAAAAGGTTGTCTAATAGCGAATAAATCGTAGTCAATAGGAGAGAGTAACACGTTTTTTGCAGTTAAAGGTCTATGCAAAACCAGATGTAAAGGTGTTTGTAGGTCATTATTAGCGATATTGACATCAGCATTGTGCAGAATTATGATACGGACGAGGTCTAGATTATGATTGAGAGCAGCTAAGCCTAAAGGTGTGTTGCCCAAGATATCTTGTACGTCTAGTGGCACCTTTTTCTCTATAAGCACTTGGGCAATGCTATTATCTTCCATCCATAGCAGCGCAAGATGTAAAGGCGTTTGTAGATTACCATCAGGCAGGTGAAGGGCGCAAGCAGGGCTATTAATCAAAGCGAGCGCAATCTTGCGATAACCGAGCCAGATAGCCAAATGTAGCGCTGTCTGTTGCGCTTTGTTGAAAAGATTAAGCGCTACTTTTTTCTCGATCAAGTAATCTACAATATCCAACATGTTGTATCGCACAGCTAAATGCAATGTCGTTTGCCCAGCACCATCTCTTTGTTCAGGCAATGCTCCTGCTGCTATTAGCTCTTTTACCATGAACAACTGACGACAAAGTACCGCATAGTGAAGCGCATAAATATCTGCTTCATTTTTTATGTTAGGATCAATATTGTAAGTAGACTGTAAATGCTTAAATGTGGGGATGTCTCCTTCGCGTATCGCTTTAAACCATGCCCTATGTATCGCAATAAGATCTCTCTTAGCAGGTTTGTCGATAGGCAATGTAGCAGCTGAAAAAGAATGTGTACATACAAGCTCTCTACTTGTATAGGCAACAATCAAGTAGCCTAAAGCTATCATAAGCCCTATATAAAGGTAATTCTTTATAGAAAATAATTTTCGTCTAACACCCATCTCTGATATAAAAAAATGTAAAAACACTTGGATCGCATTATAAGCAATAAATATGAAAAAAAAAAGTTTTGCGCTGATTTTCTTACTAAATCCAAAAGAACACACAACAATATCGCCCACAGCAACTTGCCCGTTGGCCCAGCAGTTGTTTTTATTTTGCCCTTAATAGGAGCTGTATGCCATTTCAGGCCCTTTTGGGCCTTTGCCCCAAAGCTCAACTGCAGAAAAAGAACGATTATAGGGACTTTTAGGATTTTTTATTATAGATTACCAGCGCTACTGCCAGCACCTAGCATAAATAGCCTAAGCTGACAACTCATTAGGAGAGTTGTAGCCAC
>JBCCHA010000117.1:0-1815 GCA_039028995.1 Bacteroidota bacterium
CCAATGGCAGTACCATACAGAAGCTATAGACACACAGTTTTATCTTGCTAGGACTTACCAGCAAGTGAAGCGCCATCAAGCCAGTAAAAAGCTTTATAAAGCTATCTTAGAAAAGCAAGCCAAAACCTCTTATTTACAGCCAGTGGCAATAGCCAACATAGAAAAACACCTAAGTGAAGTTAGTAGAAAAATAGGGGCACAAGTTACCTCTTCGGTCATTCCATTTAATATGGCAACCTTTCCAAAAATCGCACCCAACGTAAGCGCTCTTTGCCCAGCACTACCCCCTATGCATGTAAACAAGCTAGGGCAAAATGAAAATCAGCCATCTGATAGTCCTCCTCTTAAGTCTAAAAAACCATCCTTTTCTTGTGATGAGTGTGGAAAACATTGCCAAGGGCAATATGCTTTGATAATACATATGCGTATCCATACAGGCGAAAAACCTTTTGCTTGTCCCGTTTGCGACAAAAAGTTTGCCATAAAATGTAACATGAAGAGCCATATGCGTATCCATACAGGGGAAAAACCTTTTGCTTGTCCTATTTGTGGCAAAAAATTTGCCCTAAAACAGTATCTCAAAGTCCATATGCGTAGCCACACAGGGGAAAAACCTTTTGCTTGTCCCATTTGCCACAAAAAATTTTCCCAAAAACAAAACATGAAAAAACATATGTGTAACCACACAAATGAAAAGCCTTTTGCTTGTCCCATTTGCCACAAAAAATTTTCCCAAAAACATGCTATGCAAACACACCAACATGTGCATACAGGAAAAAAGCCTTTTATTTGTCCCATTTGCCACAAAAAATTTCCCAGAAAATATACAATGCAAAAACATTTCACCAATATACACAATTAGCCTAGATAAAGCTGCAAGCTATACAATTTAACACGAATGAACATAAACCTTATAATTATAGATGACGATGAAAAAAAGACAAATGATACGAAAGATTACTATAGGCTGCTATATAGCACTACTACTATTGCCCTATTGCTATGGAACAGCACTACCTCAAAAAGGACTTAATTCACCTCATGATGTGTATGGTTTTGTTGTGCCATCATCGGGGCAGATGACGTTTAACACTTCTTGTATCCACCTTACCGAGCTTATTAAGCAAGGTGATCAATATCATGATCATCACCAATATTTTCAATCTATTGAGATTTATAAAGAGGTGCTGCAAAACTATACGCAAAAAACCTTATTGCTGGCACAGCTTTACAACAATATGGGCATGAGTTATCTCGCGCTTAAAGATTATAGACAAACTGGTCTTTGCTACGATAAAGCACTGACCATCCGTGAACAAATATTTTCTATGGTAAAATCCTTTAATGACAAAGGCATGAAGCAAACCATCAGCGAAGCCATGGGCAAAAGTCACCATAACCTAGGGATACTTTATCTTGAGCTTAAGCAACATACAGAAGCTATTTTGTCGTTTGATGCATCACTTAAGACCCAATGGCAATACCATACAGAAGCTATAGACACACAGTTTTATCTTGCTAGGACTTACCAGCAAGTGAAGCGCTATCAAGCCAGTAAAAAGCTTTATGAGGCTATCTTAGAAAAGCAAGCCAAAATCTCTTATTTACAGCCAGCCACCGTAGCCAGCATAGAAAAATACCTAAATCAAGTCACTGAAAAAATAGCGCATATAGATGAGATTACGCTTTTTAATAGCCCAACAGCGGGTCATCATCATGCAATGACTTTGCATCAGCCACAGCTAGCCCAAAAGTCACTACCCCCTTCCTCTCTTGAAGTAAACAAGGCTGCTCAAAAAGAAACCCATCCATCCC
>JBCCHA010000118.1:0-1776 GCA_039028995.1 Bacteroidota bacterium
TACAGATAAAGCACTCACACTTACTTCGGTCATTTCTAAATAGTTTTTTTGTGTTTCACTTAATGGCTCTTTTTTTATTAAGTTTAAAGTACCCACTATGCCATTAAGTGGAGTACGCATTTCATGGCTTATATTAGAAATAAACGCGCTTTTTACTTCACTGGCTTGTTTGAGCTCTTTAGTGCGAATGGCTACTTTATTTTCAAGCTCATGATTTACTTTTATTATTTCATTCTCAATGGTGCGCTCTTTGGTTACATCTCTGGCTATTATTGCAATACCAATAAACATTCCAAATTGATCTATAATGGCTGATAAAGAGAGTGAAAAGTAGCGTTTAGTAGAGCCGTTACTGATACTAGCGTCTTGCTTAAATTGACGAGTACCATCAGTGAACTTTTCAATTATCTCGTTAAAATTTAGCTGATCTATTATTTTTAAATCATTAATTGATTTTCCAATTGCTTCTAACTCTCCAAGCTTAAACATCAGAGTTGCGGCGTTATTCCAACTAGAGACAATACCGTTATTGGTAATGCCAATTACCGCATCAGATGAGCCGGTTATAATTGCCTCAGATTGTGCGCGCGCATTTGCAAGCTCTTGGCTTTTGCGAAGACTACGATTGAAAAATGCGAGAATGATAGTTAATACAATAACCAAAATAAGTAAAAAGGCGTAGAGCTTTGTTCTACGTTCCATTTCAATATTTTTAATATGCTCAACAGGCGCTAAAACGTGACTAAATAAAAAGTTTTGTTTTTCACCCAGCGCTAAAGTGATTTTTTTACTTGCGGTGTAATAACTTGTTTGCGCATTGTTTTTTGGTTTTATAAGCGATAATGAGCTATTAGTAACGGGGCTAAAAGAGTAATTATTATTGATGCTAATATCACTACCTAGGTCTTTACCAAAGGTGAAGTTTTTATTTGGGTGTGATAGAAAATAGCCGTTACTGTCAGTTAAAGCGAGTTGAAATGGTGTACTAATACTGTTTTTTAAAAGGGTTAATAAGTTATTAGCATTCACGTTAATTATGATAAAGCCAAATCTATTTTGATTTTCATCAAAAATTGGCATAGATAGCCTCAGCATGGGGCGATAGGGAAATTCGATTTTACCATACTCTCTATTCAACGAAATTTCAGACATATATATTTCGCCATCAGAGAGGTTACTACTGGCCGTAAAGTACTCTTGCGCTCCTTTATTTTGGAGCCTATTCAAATCTATAACCTCAACTGCGCCCTGAACGCGATCAACCCTTACCAGTTCTTGTCCTTTTTTGTTGGTACTGATGATTCTTAGCTGCTCGTAATCTGGGTTATTTTTTAAAAACGCTGCAAATATAATTTCAAGCCTTGTTTTCCATTGAGCATAGGTGGTGTTTTCTAGTGGGTCTACACCTTTGTTATTTGATGCCCTGGCTAAACCTTTGATTGGAGGGGTTGCGTGTAAAAAACGAATATCTCGACGGTAGTTTTCAATAACCTCTTGTGTTTGTGAATTAATAGATTGGTTTTTGTCTATTATTTCTAGTTCTACAGAGCCAAGTACTGAGCGCGATAAACTTGCTTCATTAATAATAATGGCTACAACAATTAAGGTAATTATGGCGGATAAAGAAATAGGGAATAAAAGGGTGTAATTACTTACCTGACGAATTATCCTTTTTTTAAGATTTATTGGCATCCATTACTCCAATTAAAGACAAGTCATTATTTAATTATAATTAAATCTAGAGAACTATAGGTAATTTATCAAGTTTGAGCTTAA
>JBCCHA010000119.1:0-1738 GCA_039028995.1 Bacteroidota bacterium
CACACGCCTGGCGTGCAATCAAAGGCTGGATTGTGGCGCTGGAATGATCCCGCGCCGCATTCGGTAACCGTCCATCAAGAAGAGATAGAAGAAGAGCGTAGGCTTTTTTATGTAGCTCTTACCCGTGCTGAGCAAAAGATACATTTGACACATGCCAATACACGCTATCGATTTGGTAAACAGAAAATAGCCAAGCCAAGTCGTTTTTTGAAAGAAATAGCACATGAGTGTATACAGATTAAAAACTTGGCTACGCCACAACCCCAAGTTACACCTCAAACAAATCCCTATACCAGTATGCATTATAAGGCTTTGAGCGATTTACAAGCTCATACAAATGAAAGCCATGCACAAGTCAATCAATTAAAAGTAGGCCAAAAAGTAAAACATCCAATATTTGGCATAGGCCAAATAGAAGCTATATACACAGATGCACCTCACCAAAAAATCAAAATCAATTTTGAAATAAAAGGCGCTAAAACGCTTTTGTTACGCTTTGCTAAACTTTCTATTTTGTAAAAAAATCCAATAATTTTGCGTCTATTTTAAATTTTGTATAAGTAATTTTCACACCAATTGCACACCTTCATACGCACTGATGAAGCACGCTATCCTCTATTCAGATAGCAAGTGAAATTAAAATATAGAGGCTTAGTCCCCAGCTACTTGTAGCATTTTTTAAAATTAACCTAAAAAATCATTTGTAGATTAAAAAAAATAGCTAAATAGCTAGCCGAAAAAGGATAGGCCCCATACGGCTTACCTTACCTTTTCTTTAAAAAATAATAGCGGGCATGCCTACATTAATCACTGATTTATTTGCACAAGACACTGCGCTGATTCAGGCACACTTTGCACTCGATGCTGTACAAATAGAGAAATTTGACCACTTAGGCAAGTTATACCACACGTGGAATGCACGCGTCAACCTCATATCCAGAAAAGACCTGACCCATTTATACCTGCGTCACATCCTCCACAGCCTAGCCATAGCCAAGCTCATCACATTTCAGCCCAGTGCCAGCGTGCTAGACTTAGGCACAGGTGGCGGACTGCCAGGCATCCCCCTTGCCATCCTATTTCCCAATGTACAGTTTACACTCATAGACAGCATAGCCAAAAAAATAGAAGCAGTGCAAAAGATGAAAGAGGCTTTGGCATTGGACAACGTATCTACCCAAACCATACGGGCAGAAAAGCTTGATGAAAAATACGATTTTATTGTATGCAGGGCAGTGTCTAGTTTTGCCAATATATGTAAATGGACACAAGGCAATATCAAAAAAGAAAGTACCCACCAGCTCCCCAATGGGCTACTTTGTTTTAAAGGAGGAGACTTTTACCCAGCACTCCAGACCATCAATATGCACTACCGCACCTATGCAATTAGTCAGTTTTATCAAGATGCTTTTTTTGCCACTAAGCATATTGTACATTTATGGAATTAACAAGCGATGGTTCATGTATTTTCATGGCGTTTACACCTTCAAAAAACCTTATCACCCTTTGTAAAAATTCACACACTACAATAGGTAATAAGCCTTTATTTTAGAAATCAGTAAATTATATTTTTATATTTGCAAACTATTTTAGAAATTAGTATATTAGAATGCTGTAAAAACAACATTATGTACACACCCCAAAAAATAACGTCTTTATTTAGGTGCATTGTCACCCTTTTAGCCCTATTGCCCCTCTTTTTTTACCCGCCTGTATTTGCTGCTGGGGGCTCGCGAAA
>JBCCHA010000120.1:0-1738 GCA_039028995.1 Bacteroidota bacterium
AATAGCAGAATTCGACCGCCTCCGCAAAATACCCGATAAAGTAAAAAGAACCCAAGCCATCAACCAACTCCTCACCAAAGAAAAACAAATAGAAAAAACCCTCCAAAAAGCCGGCCTCCTACCCAAACTAAGTAAAAACACGAATAAACTAAACAAAGCCTCTCAAGCAAGCAAGGTTAACAAGGTAGAAAAACTCAAGCGGATAGGCCCCATTGGCGATCCAAGCGCTAAATTTAGAAATGCCGCTCCTAAAAACTGGATTAGCAAAACTGCAAATAATGGCAAAGGTACTAAATATATTAATCCTCAACACTCAGGGGACTATATAAGATTCATGAGCAAAAATCCACACCCAAGTGCTCCGATTGGTCAACAAAAGCCTTATTTCATAAGAATAAAAGATGGTAATAAAATTCTTACAAAAAATGGAAAATGGGTTGTAAAAGGAGCAGTAAATCCATCTGAAACTCATATACCACAAGAAATGTTTGATAAGCTCTTACCCTTTATGAAGTTCAACTAGTATGATAGATAAAAAAGGCATGATTAAAATGATTATTGGCACAATCAATATGATAGCTGAGCCAATGAAGGGGTTTTTAACTTACCAGCATAATAAAATGTACGAATACTATATAAATTTTTTAGAGTTTGTTTCTGTCGACCTGTTTGATGATTGTTCAATAGAAGATTTAATGAAAAAGGAGCTACCTGAATGGGGTATTCAAGCAAAAACCCTACAACTGCTTTCAGCATTCTTACAAGATATGGAAGCGTTTTCAGATAAACATGATAAAAGCGATGACTTTACACTACTTAGAGATGACTACTGGGATACTTTTGTAATAAAAGCCCAGCAATGTGTTAAACTACTTGAACGTGACTTAAAACAATTAAAATAATATAAGCCAATGGCCCGCAGCCCTCGGCAAGATCGTAACTAAAAACTCCAAGCTCTACCCCCACCTACAAAAACTCGAGTACATCGAAGAGCTATAGAAACTAGAACCCAAACTACGCGGTCGCATCAGCAAAAGAACCCTAAAATAGAAGAAAATGAAAAACATTGAATCAAAAATAAATGAATTAATCTATATACTAAGAAATCGCCCAGCAATGTGGATATCAGGAGATCTTCATGCTCTATCTAGTCTATCTAGTTACATATTGTTTTTTGAAGGGTTTTTTAGTAGCCTAGAAATATTTACTAACCTAGATTTTGAAAGAAAAATGGCAAGGTGGTATGCAGAAAAAAATGGGACACCTAGTAATGTAGCTTGGACTGGTCAACTTGAAATGATTCACACAGACAAAACAGAAAAAGAAAAAATAGCCATTCTACTAGATACCCTAGAAGAATTCTTTAAAGAAAATAGGCCTATATTCAAGCAGATTCAAAAACAAATACAACCTAAAACAATACCCACATGAACCTATACCAGCTCCTACTCCCTCTTCTGGTTCTATTTAGTCCCCTAGAAACAAACATAAACCAAACACCAGACGCCCTAGACCACATAGCCAGCGAAATACAAGAAGAACGCAAAAACCCAGAAGAATACCGAAAAAAACAAGCACTTAAAAGAAGACAAGAAAAAGACGCCTACTACGCCCAAGACACCCGTAGTCTCACACTCAAAGAATGTAGGCAAGCCGGCTATCTGGCAGGCGAACTTATACAACTTGTCTATGGACCCACAGAAATCATCAAAGGCGTAAGCAAGCTCTCCAAGCTACC
>JBCCHA010000121.1:0-1718 GCA_039028995.1 Bacteroidota bacterium
GAGCTCTCCAACAACGCAGTACTCTACGCCGAAATGCCATCAACTGCTCACCGCTCGGAAACCCCCGCCAACGTTCGCGAGTCGTCGCGCCGCGTAACCGCTATCGTCGAGGGGCATAGGCCTTGAGCGCCCCTATCAGGTAAATCAAATCTACATAGCCTCAGCGTCACTCGCAGAGGACGCTGAGGTTAAGAAGGACCTTCGCTCCGCTCAGGACGAGCACCTACGGCATTCGCCGTAGGTGCTCGATTTTAGCTCAAAAACGAACGATGCAACAACACTCTGTTTATCTATTAGGTTTACGATAGGCACGAGAGGCTTTTTTGGTTTTGTAAGCTTTCGTAAAGAAAATCCATAAAGCCAATTGTTTTAAGATTAAGCCTATACAACACCCAGCTATAAAGCACTTTCTCATGCTGTTTTCGGACAAAATATTTAATGCAAGACAGCCATAAAACCAAACCCAATAACCATCACCGTCAACTCTGCTAGGATAAAAGTAAAAAGGAGATGGCGAAATGTAAGGAAAACAACCATAAAGCAATGCAATAGAATGTAAATAATAGCCCATTACTACAATGGTGAGCAAGCTAGCAAACTTAGGTTTACTATACTGTTTCCCTTGTGTTTTTAGCATAGAAAATCCTTGAAAAGGTTTTAGTGCGGCGGTTTGTATACGTTTCTTCAAAGTGTAGTGTTTAGGGTAACTCAACACAAAAAAGCAAAATATAAAATAAAAGAAAAAAGAAAAAAGAAAACCGCCAATAACACCAGCAATAGCGATAAAAATTTCGTTCATCAGAAAAATTGGCTCATGAACTGTATGGCTCACATATCCAGCACTAGGGGATAAAATACGAATTTCTAGGATTTTTTCTCCACACAATAAGATAGCTAACGCATGTGAACTTTCGTGCAGTATGACATAAAGCAACTGATTACCTATTATTATCACGATAGTATATAATATCCACAATAGCCATTGAAGTATAGTTGTATAATTGATGCGCATAAATTTAATAGGCTTAGGGTAATTTTTTACTGTTTTTTTAGCTTGCCTAAGTATAAAGATCAAGCCTAATGTATGTATGATACCTAGAAAATATCCAGGAGGCAAGTAATGCGCTATTTCATAGAGAAAATCTAAGTCTACGGCGACTAGGTGGGAGAGTAGAAAGCACACAACTCCGCAAATAATAAGTAAAACACGATAAACGAATTTATACCAATGGAAATAATAGCCTATTACTACAATAGTGAGCAAGCTATAAAATTTGGCTTGGCTATAGCGCTTACCTTCTTGACTTAAAAGTGTGAATCCTTGAAAAGGTCTTTTAGCGGCCTCTTTTAGACGTTTTTTAAAAGTATAATGTGAAGGATAGTCAAAAAAAAGATAGCAAAGTATGCAATAGAAGAAGAAAGAAAAAATCGTTCCACTCAATTCCTCAAAGAGCCTAAGAAAAACGAAGACTTCGAAGTAATCTTCCGATTTATAATCTAATTTTGCAGAAAAGAGGGATAGCTGCCAAGCGTTAATCTTTCCGCCAGTAGCTATAACGGCCAAAGCGGTCGTACTTACTCGAAGGAGATGATAAAAGAAAATATTGCTTAGGATGATTAATCCAGCGTATAACAGCCATAATCCACCGTTTATCACAGTGTTATATTTTTTTATTTGCATCATAAGGTGATCTTAAAAAAATTTATATAAAAAAAAA
>JBCCHA010000122.1:0-1712 GCA_039028995.1 Bacteroidota bacterium
AAGGATATCGGCGCATCATAGTGTGAAGACTGCCAATCTATGGTAGCATTGTTCCTTGAGGTGATAAGGACGTGACCATTTTTGAGATAACTTTGGATCGTTGTTAGATTAGGTGCATTATCAAATACATAGAGGACACGCTTTTGGCTTAACCTATTTTGTGCAAAAGTGATCACCTGTGTGGGGGCTTCACTGTGTGCAGGCAATATCCCCCAATCCTTTGCTATTTGGGCATAGCTTGACTCGATATCCTTTTCAGTAGCAGCATTGATCCACACAATATGGTCGTACTTAGCAGCATGTTCTTCGATTAGCTTATGCACCAACTGGGTCTTACCTAGTCCACCAAATCCTGTAATAGGCGGGAGGATTACAAGCTCCTCTGGCTTATCAAAATAGGGGGCTAAGGTTGCAATTTCTTTTGTGCGCCCTATAAAAAACGCTTCCTTCGCAGGGGCCTTACTGAAGTTAAGTTTTTTAGCCAAAGGATATTCCTCTATAGGGGTATGGTTTTGTTGGAGGGCTCTTTTCTGCATAAAAAAGGATTCTATCCCGCCACGATAAGTTCCTGTAAATATTTGCTTTGTCGTGCAAAGGGCATATGGGGTATAGCATACCCTACCAAAGGGCCTATGTGCAAAATTTTTTATTGAGGAGATATAACGGGTATACATTTTCCCATCATAAGCGGTAGCATAATTTTTTTTACCAAAGGGACAGGTGATGCGAAAAAAAGGCTTAGTTAGGGCATATGTCTTTTTGGCTCCAATAGACAAGCCTAAAAGGCCGCACCAAAAGAGCAACAATATTTTTTGATAAGATTTTCGTAGTTGTATCATAGTGTTTATTATTTAAGCCAGTTTAGCTTCTGGGAGCCCAAATTTGTAACAATAAATTTAAATAAAAAAACTTTTATCCAAATTTGTGGTTTTACTTATAAAACACCTAACCCACCCCCAAGCAAACACATACGTTTTCGGTGCTTTATGGCCAAGTAGCGCACGCCACCTCTTGGCTAGGCAAGCGCGTGCAAAAGGGGCGTTAGTGCGCTGTCAGGGCTATTATGCATGTGCTATCCAGCCCATGGGGTGTTGTCATAATGTCATATTGGGATGTAAAGTCCATGATGGCATATAGATTGCATTAAGGGAAAAGTGAGCTAAAATGCTCAACAACAAAAACGAAACAAGCATACTAAACAATTAAAAAAAATGATATGGAAAAAATTATTGGTATCGACTTAGGTACAACCAACTCTTGCGTATCTACTATGGAAGGCAATGCGCCTGTGGTGATCCCCAATAGAGAAGGGGGCAGAACAACGCCCTCTATCGTCTCTTTTTCTGCGAAAGATCAAGGCGAACGAAAAGTAGGGATGCCTGCCAAGCGTCAGGCGATCACAAACGCTAAAAACACCATTTACTCTATCAAGCGGTTTATGGGCAAAAACTATAAAGAGGCCCAAGCCGTTGCCACTAAAATGCCTTATAAGGTAGTCAAAGGCAATAAAGATATGTGCATGGTAGAGGTTGGCAATCGTAAATATACACCGCAAGAGCTTTCTGCTATTGTATTGCAAGAGCTCAAAGCAGCGGCAACCGACTACTTAGGCAAAGAAGTAAAAAAAGCGGTGATTACTGTGCCCGCCTACTTTAATGACCAAGAACGGCATGCGACCAAAGAGGCTGGAGAAATAGCGGGCCTAGAAGTTG
>JBCCHA010000123.1:0-1703 GCA_039028995.1 Bacteroidota bacterium
ATAATAGGATTACCTCAGCTAAATGCAGCCCAACAAGCTTACAAATATACAAGTCAAAAACCTACTTTATTCGAAGAACAGGAAGGAAAAATGTCTGAAACACAGCAATATAATACTCCAGAAGCACCGAAGGGGTTAGTGTATAACCACTCATTGCATATAGGTAAATATGTGAATAATGAGGTGGAAGATATGGAAGAGGAGGATTATACTTTTAAAGATATTTTAAATGATGACATTCTTCTTCTAAAGAATAGGCTAAAAAATTCAGCCGAAGAATTAATATTAGCTTCAATTCTTCAAGGTGCTCGAGAAGGAAAGTGCTACAAGTATCTTTTTTCCAATAAAGGATTGATTGAAGGGAAGAAAATTGTTTCTATAGCATATAACAGAAAGTTAGGTTACCAACTGATAAAAACGACCTCTTATCATGTTATTGTTAGTTTACTTGAGTGGCTACAATGGTCACAACAGCAATCAGTGGTCAACAATGAGTTTTTCAAAACGTATGCCCCAAAAGCATTATCAACAAATTGGCCTATATGTAAAGGTTGCCACCTTATTGCGCTGTATATGTTTAAAATAAACTTGCCAACTAATGAGAAGGGCTGTCTCTCCCAACCTTTATCGAATAAAATGGATACTCTACCTCATTTAGCTCAGGAATATATAAATAATCATCTTACTCTACCCCTTGTAGAAAAACTTGTTGTACCTATGTTAGGATATATTGAAGAGTCAAAAGCCCAACAAAAACAAACTGAACTTCAGATACAAGTAAAGCAGAAAGAGAGTGTTATACAAGAAAAAAATACAGCTCTTCAATCGCAACAAGAACAAATTGATACACAAGAGAAAGAAATAGAACGGCTTAAGCTAGATGCTCAAAAAAAGCACGACGACCTGCAAAATAAAATTAAGGGACAAAAGGAGGCAATCAATAAATTACTTCCCCTTTTCATTAAGAAAGAAAAAGAGGCATCATCATATAGTGGTATGAATAGTCTACATATTCTAGTGATAAAAGGGCAATCAAAGAAATTAGAAGCATTCTTTGAGGGGCTCCCTGAATTGGCCAAACAGCTCGTTACACAAGGGGTAAAAAATAAAGAAGACTGGAGGTATGGTTTTAATGCCATGCATTTGGCGGCTAGATACAACAAAGCTGAAATAGTCAACGTTTTCTTTAAGGAAAATGCTAAATTAGCTAAAACACTCGCTACACAGGGGGTCCAAGATAATAAAGAAGAATATAATGGCTTTAATGCATTGTGTATAGCCGCCTATTGGCGCTGTACTAAAGTAGGCAAACTGTTACTTAAAAAACTACCAGAATTAGCTAAAGAATTTCTTAAACAAGGATTAAAAAATAGAAAATTGAATAATGGCTTTAATGCCATAAATATATCCGCTTCCCAGAAATATAATGGCTGTGAAGAGAAGAAGATGAATGTGTCGGATATAATTGCTTCCCAACAGGTACTCATCTGTCAGGGACATGATTCGAGTGTTACTAGCGTGAGCTGGTCGCATGATGACCGTTTTCTCGCTTCCGCTAGTCTAGACAATACCGTCCGCGTTTGGGATCGACACTCTGCCAAACAGGTACTCATCTGTCAGGGACATAAAAGGTCCGTTTATAGCGTGAGCTGTTCGCAAGATGACCGTGTTCTCGCTTCCGCTAGTGCAGACAATACCTTGCG
>JBCCHA010000124.1:0-1675 GCA_039028995.1 Bacteroidota bacterium
GGCCCTTTCTTTAAAACCTTCGCTATTGGCTACTTGCATTTCTATGATGTACATGCAGCCGTCTTGGTCTTTGCACATCAGGTCTAATACGCTTGTTTTTTTAGCCAGCGTTTCTGGGTCTTGCACACGTGGGATGAGGTGCGCTTCTTGTATGGGCCTGTGGATTTGTGTTTTTAGCACGGTATTGAGCAGGGCTAATAAGATGTCTTTATTTTTTTCTTGGCCAAAGATGCGCTTAAAGGCTACCTCATTTTGGGGGTTTAAGTATTTGCCTAGCATGGTGTTTAGGGGTAAAGTTAAGTAACTAAAATCTCAATTGCTAAGTATTTGAATATGGACAAAAAAGTTTTTACGCTACACTTTGGCCAAATCACTAGTCAAAAATCATACCGTTTAGAAACTTGAGCATATCTCCAAGATCGCAAACAAAAATATTTTCTTTTATTAAAAACTTCTTTTTACAATTTGGTACAACGATAAAGTTGTTTTTAGTGCCTAAGTCATCTATAGAATGCAAAAATCCTCTTTTTACAGAAGGGTTGTCATTTATTTTTATTTCTATGCTAATTGTGGGCGTATTGCCTTGTACAAGCACTAAATCACACTCTGCCCCATCCTGTGTACGATAAAAATAAGGCACTAATTGTATTTGATTTTGTAAATAACTAGCAATTGATTCTATAACATATCCCTCCCAAGAATTTCCTGCTGAAATATGTCCTAAAAGATGATGTAATTCGCTCACGCCTAAAAGATGATGAAGTACCCCCGAATCTCTTATATATACTTTAGGAGACTTAACAAGCCGTTTTTTTACATTAATGAAAAAGGGTTGCAAGGACCTTAAAAGGTAGGCTTGCTCAAGAAACTCTTTATATTTTTGCACTGTGGGTATACTCACACCTAATGATTTAGCGTAAGTACTTGCATTAAAAAGAGAGCCTTGACTACCTGCAATCATACTGACAAAACGAGATAATTTTTGGGGAGAAGAATTCAGGCCTAACATGGGTATATCGTTTTCTATAAATGTGCGTAGAAAATCTTGAAACCAATACGTAGCCCTTTTGTTATCTTTGGCTAACAAAGGGGTTGGAAATCCTCCTCGTACCCAATGTTTAGTGACATGAAGCCTATTAGATATTTCTGTAAGGTGTATGCCAGAAAGCTCCATATAAGATATTCTTCCTGTGAGTGTTTCTGAACTTTTTCTGAGTAAAGTAGGACTAGCAGACCCCAATAAAATAAATTTGCTAAAAACTCTATAAGAATCGATGATGGCTCTTAAAATAGGTAACAAATGCAAAGCACGCTGTATTTCATCAATTATAATACAGTAATCCTTGTGGTGCTCAAAGAAAAACTCGGGGTTTTCAAGTTTTTTATAATCGCTTGGCAGCTCTAAATCTAAATACATCACAGGTCTTTTAATATCAGGTATAAGCTGCTTTACAAGTGTTGTTTTCCCTATTTGACGAGGCCCTAATAGGGCTACTGCTGGATAGTAATCTAGTCTTTCTAACAGCATTTTTTTTAGATTTCTTTCTATCATAACACCGTAAATTTAAAATTAAATTTAAGAAATGCAGGGTTAATGTATTATTTTTTGTACTGGTACAATCAACAAATCCTGTACTCTACCAAACCCCTTTAGCCCCAAAAACCAACACCCCCC
>JBCCHA010000125.1:0-1643 GCA_039028995.1 Bacteroidota bacterium
AAAACACTAAAATTCTCGACAAAAACATTGAAAAGCAGTGTGAAATAGGAAAAAATGTTACTAAAATCCAAATAGAAATGAAAAAACTCACTGAGAAACTTGAAACAACTATCCAAAATTATCCTCTATCACACTTTAATAGCGACAATAGTAATGAGTGCCCAAAAATATACTATAAAGAATGGGTAATACAGCAAAAGCCTATACAGCATAGCTGGTATGACACAGCAAGAGAAATACTAAAAAAAGAGCTATTCAAAGGAATCAAAGTAGGAGATATAGTAAAAGGAATAGTAGTTGTCTATGGTGCTGATCGCTTGCTGGTAGCTTGTTTTTTGCCGAAACTAAGGGCCATCCCTCTCTTGAAAAATCGTGTAGTTAGAGTTATGTATCTTGCGGGCTCATATATAATTACAGATCGATTTATACTTTCTTTTTTAGAAAAAAAGCTCAAACACTACACAAAAGCAGAAGAGCAGAAACAAAATGAAGCTTCGGAAGAGCCTAAAGTGCATTGCTTAGAAAAGAATAAACCAGCTAATACAAAGAATTTTTGGCGGGATACATGCTGGAGTGGCAAGCATCTTATTATAGCTGGAAGTATAGGTATTGGTATTGGGGGTATCCTAGTAGCTTGTATCAAGTAAGGCTAAGTGCTATTTTCGCTTATGGGCTGTGCTTGTAATCTCAACTCCGCAGCTAGCTAGACATACCTTTATCACATTTAAGCCCTACGACAGGACACCCCTATCCCGAGCCCCTAAGTACAAGAGCGCAAGCCGCCTTGCAAAACACCATGGACTAGCCTTACGCCATCCAGCAATAAGGACATTTCGTTTGTTTATCCCAGCCTATTTGCTTATCTTTAAAGTAACCTCCAGATACAGCCAAATGATTGCCACAACATATGGCCCGCCCGATATACTAGCGAAACTTACAAGATTTGATAAAAAGTTAGCATGAAAATAACAACTAAATGCGCTAAAGCAATATTGTGCGCAGTGGCTATGCTCAGTCTAACGCCTTCTGCACTATTAGCTAGCAATGCAGACCAGCCAAATTCAGCTACACAACAGGCGGTAAACATTGGCACTGTCTCAAAAACGCAAGTAATGAACCCTGCAAATGATAATGACTGGCAAAAAACCCTGCAACAATCCGCAAAAGCAAGACATGAAAGAAGTAAGTCAGGGACGCAGAAAAAAGGCTATAGACATAAACCTGCTCAGCATGTAAAAGGTCGCGAATTTTTTGAAGAAAACAGCGATACAATAGCTATACCCAGAAAATCGTTTGAAAATATGGAAAATAGCGTTGCCGAAATCACCCAAAACATGCAGAATCAAGCAAAGTCCATTGCTGAAATGCAAGAAATGGTTCTTCGCAAGCACCAAAAAGTTACTGATATTAGCGAAGAAGCTATTAATGGTATCAGTCAAAAAATTATTACTAGGGTTGATAAAAACCTTGACAAAATTTTTGAAAAAAATTTTCCTGCACACCTCAGTAGTCATAGTATTAATAACCAGTTAAAGAATTACAATACAATAAATAAGCAAAGGAACATAATAGATATGGAAGAAAAAGGTAGCAGCGAGCCTAAATTTTTTTCTGTTAGGCTATATTTATATAAAGGCGGAAAG
>JBCCHA010000126.1:0-1615 GCA_039028995.1 Bacteroidota bacterium
CTAAAACATATTTAAGAACAACTAAAACATATTTAAGAGATAACTAAAACATATTTAAGAACAACTAAAACATATTTAAGAGATAACTAAAACATATTTAAGAACAACTAAAACATATTTAAGAAGGGCTAACTAAAACATATTTAAGAGATAAATTTTTATTGTTAGTATTTTTTTAGATATTTTTGCACCACTAAATACTATTAAATGGAATGAACGCTTGGAAACCAACGATTGGTCAGAAGGATTTATTGGATGCTATCTCTGATAGAGATATAGAGAGGGTAAAATATCTTGTTAAAAAGAGAGGGGTTGATCCTAATTTTGGCTATGATGTATATATAGATAAAAATCCAATTGTATTTGCTTCTTTGATGGATCCTTTTGATATAGCAGCTTGGTTAATAGATGAAGGAGGAGCTGAGATAACAAATGATGTTGCACGGTTTGTTACTAACGTGGTCGGAAATGTGTCTGTTTCGAACCACATACACAAAACGCTTCAAAGAGTTAAATAAAACAATAATAAAAATTTGTTTTATTTAATTGTTTTATTTATATTTGGAGTATGAAAAAAGAATTAATAAATCAGCCGTACAAATTTACAGTGTCTCATTATGTTTCAGATACACACATAGAGAGAATAATGACGCGTATAATTGAAGTTTTACAGCCAAGTATGGTATACAAAGAGGTAAGTCAATCAAACAATATATTTGACAACAGGGTTATTACTTTAAAGAATAAACTGTTGCTACCAGAAGGAAGTAGGAATCACCATTGTGTAAAACGTGCTTTAGATAAAATGATGTCCTGTAAGATAAAGATTCAGGGTAACGATAAAAAGGGAGAATATGAATTATTTACAGGCCTTATAAGTAAATATAAATATTATAAAAACAGTGAATATGTTTCTATAGAAATGAGCAATGAACTTCTAAGGTATATACTAGATAATAAGAAGGGTTATACGAGGTATGTAGCAAATGTTGCATTTAATAGTAGCTCTGCGTATACTATGCGTCTGTATAAGTATGTATGTCATTGGCGAGATAAGGCTGATGGGTTTTTGTTAGATATATATATATCTTTCATAAGGAAAATGTTGACGTTGGGAGATAAGTACTCTACATCTGGGGGTATACTACAAAGAATTTTAATTCCCTCAATGAAAGAACTAGAAGAAAAAGCCGATATTTGGTTCTCAATCAAAGAGCCTATAAAAGAAGGTAGAAAGGTAGTTGGTTGGAAGATCCAGATACACAAGAAAAAGGAAGAAAATAAACAACTCAGTTCAAGAAAAGAAGATCAAGAATCAAAGAGGAGAGAAGCTATATTCATCGAGCAGGAGCGTAAAAATCTCCTTGCCCTAGCAGAAAGATTCAAAAACGAAACTAAATAACGATGAACGAACCACTTTTTTTAAAGAAAAAAAGCCCTTCGAAAGAAGAAGCCGAGAAGCTTGCCCAGCTCTACAATCACGAAGCTGAGGCAAGCTTCTCGGCTTCTTCTTTCGAAGGGCTTTTTTTCTTTAAAAAAAGTGGTTCGTTCATCGTTATTTAGTTTCGTTTTTGAATCTTTCTGCTAGGGCAAGGAGATTTTTACGCTCCTGCTC
>JBCCHA010000127.1:0-1603 GCA_039028995.1 Bacteroidota bacterium
ATAAAAAACACTTTGCTTAACAAGATATATAGTATAGTGAGAAAATGTGACAAAGAAATGCGTAACAGCGATACTGGTTACCAAAAGCATTTGAAAAAGACAAGAGACAGCGAAATACGTAAAATATTAAGTAATGCAAAAAAAGCTCTTCCTAATGTTGATCTAACAAATATAGAAGCCAATGTAAACCTTATAATACAAGTTGGTTCATCATTCAGGCGTGATCTAGATGATAAGCATCCACCTCATGACAATGATAACAAAAGCGAAGAAGAATATACAACACAAATAGATCTAGCAATTGCTCAATCACTCCAAGATAGAGAAGATGCACAGGCTAAAAAAGATCTAGCAATTGCTCAATCACTCCAAGATAGAGAAGATGCACAGGCTAAAAAAGATCTAGCACTTGCAATTGCTCAATCACTCCAAGATAGAGAAAACAAACAGGCTGCCAGACATCTACCAATACAAAAAGGCCGGATCGATAACAAAACTCTTCCTCAACGTAACCAAGGTTATAAAAGTGCTTCGAACAATCGAAGTAACAGTACCTACTACTCCCCTCGCGACATACAAGCACAAAGAAATGCATTAGGAAAATATGCTCAAAAGCATGATAGAAAGGTATCAGGATCAACTATAGATAAAATTTTGCAGCAAGAGGCAGACGAATTAGGTATGACTTTAGAAGCATATAAAGAAAAAATAAAAGCTCAAGAAAAAAGAGGCAAATAGATTTTACATGTCTATTATGCATTAGTCAAATTCATGAAAAGTTGATGTTAAGTTGGCATCAACTTTTTCTAGCCCCCTTACGTTTTTGTTGATTTTTGGAGTGGGTATATTTGTACCTTTTTTTTTATTTTTACTTTTTTAGAAGGGGTAAATGGTTGGTGAGTTGACGTAGTTTGCTGAGCGGGTGTATGCACTTTAGGAATTTCTACTTTGTTTACATAAAATACTAGATAGAACAGTTTACAAGATTAAATTTCTCTACCTTTTCGATCTCCTAGCTGCATGCCTTTTTTCCTGCCGGTTTGTGAGATTTTTTGTAATGCGTTCATAATATTGCTTTGTTTCTCAGGGTCTAACTTATGCATTGTATCTAATATTTACTTAGGTTGATAGATTTCATGAGTGAGCATATACACAACGGCTGCATCTATATAAGTGGAGCTGTATATGAGGTGGATGATAAATTTTTTCTCATCCAAAAGGTTATAAAAACCCCCATAGTGGCTATGGCTTGTTTCTTTGGCAAGTTTGATGAAAATTTTTTTGTAAAAACGCCAAGAAAAGACCAGGTCTCTTTGCTTTTTTTCATTCTTCTTTCTATAAAACTGCTGTTTTCAAACTTGATCGTATCCAGGTCTAGCTTTAGCAAAACTTCTGGTTGTAAGCCAGCTATTTAAGAAATCTATGACTGTAGATTTATACTTAAAAAGGCTTTCATAAGGATTATATAAGTCTATGACTTGGTCTTTTGGCATGGGGTATTGGAGGTTTTGATGGATTTACTGAATCAATATAGTGGATTGCTTTTTTAGTAAGATACACACGCTATGGTGAAAGGCAAGCGATTTAAAAAGCAAGATAGCTA
>JBCCHA010000128.1:0-1571 GCA_039028995.1 Bacteroidota bacterium
ATACTTTAGTATTTCTTCCCAAGACTAAGTTTTCTCCAGTAGTATCACTTATCCTTGAAGCCTATAACTATTAATTTTTTAACTTAAAAAATGAAGAAATCAAATAGCTCTAGTCAACATAAAATCATTGGTATATTGGTTGCCCTACTAGCAGTAATCGTATCTGCATCCATTTTTATTGTAAAGCACTCAAATAAAAAAGAACGGCTCATTACGGTATTATCTCATAATACAAAAGATATGCATACCAACCCTCTCGAGTATAGGGATCAGCTGGAAATGCTAAGCCAAAGTAAAGATCTTACCCTAAGCACAAGTGCTAAACAACTCTTAAAAGTAGATGATGGCTTTCTTAACTTCCTAAATAGGGTACAATTAAAAACACTCTTTCATCAGCCTAATATAGCACATTTGATCAAGGCTATTGCGGAAGAAATGGGCTTTGAAACAGTGAATAGTAAAAAAATAATAAATCGCTATCTCAATGAAAAAAGGACAATGACATTGGCACAGTACTTTCCACTTACTATCAATCAATTTCGGCATCTAGATAAAGCACTCCGTATAGCAGGTGCCCAAATCCCCTGCCTCACCTTTAGCTACAATGAGCCTTTTGCAAAACAAATTGCCCTTTTTCTTGAAAAAGAAAAAACACATCCCCAGCATCTAAATCCAGATCTAGAAAGCTGTTTTACTAAGTCTTGGCTGCAGGCCATCAAACCATACCTTCCAGCCTACTACAAGTCTCAAACGTGTACCCAAGAAGAGTTTATTCAAATCGTAATAGACTACTACCTATTCTCCCGTACCATATTTACACTAATCTATCTACAAGATGCACTACAAGCGTATTTGGCTGTAGCCAAGCACTATAATGAAATAGGTATGCATAAAGAAGCCAATTTGCTAAATCTTTACATAGATAAAAAACCCACGTTTATAAGCCTGCAAGAGACAAGCCATACCTTCATTCAGGCATTGCATAGACAAGGCTATGAAATGGCCCAACAAGATAAGGCTAATATAAAATCACATGGTGTTTTTGGCTCTGTGAATCTTTATGCGCAATCTTTTATAAAAAAACACGGCTACACCATTACCAAGATACCACTTGATAAACAAAAGGTAAAACAATACAGTGCTTTAGAAAAGTTAACTCATAGCAATCAAAAAAAGCTTTTTACTAGTCAAGTAGCTATTAATAAGCTTGAAAATGCCAGCCACCTCATCATACATGCCTCTTTTCATGCCGACACTGCAGGCACGAACTCAAAGCCTTTTTTAAGCACGCTTTTCGATCAGATAGATGAACTAAAACAGCAAGTTAAAAAGCCACTATATGTAGTGATATGCATGGATGGAAACTTTACGACCAAAGGTACAGCCCACAAATGTGACCTGCGTAATGTAGCTCAAATAATTTCCAAAGCCGGCTATCAAATCATAGATCAAGAAGGTGAAAATATCAACACAACTAAAAAAATGCGTTCTTTTTTAAATGTACAGTATATCACAAAAGGAGGATTGCTAGCAGAGGAAAGAAATGACCTTATCATTATATCTAATAATAT
>JBCCHA010000129.1:0-1536 GCA_039028995.1 Bacteroidota bacterium
GAAGTTGCTTACAACCAAAATAACCAAAATTGTTACTAAATCAAAAAGTAATAATTTCATATAAGAAATATTTTGGATATCAATGAACAGGCTTGAAGAGTATGAAACCGACATTATTAGCGACAGCCATAAAGCCTCTTTTTTGGGTTTATTTATACTCGTTACTAATGAGTATAAAAAAGCCATTAAAAAACCCCATTGAACAATTGCGCCTATATTAAGAGATACCTATGGTCTGAGCAAAAAATCATCCATTTGAGACACCATTTTTAACCATAGGTTTTAATGCTTTTGCACCTTGATTGATATTTACATAATCTAAGTTTATTACCAAAGAGGCTATCATTAATATATCAATTAAGTTTATAGAAATAGAGTAAAAACTCCAAAACCACCACTCTTGAGTATTCCCTAGAATGTATAAATCATAATAAATAAAACCAACTAATACACTATTTATGGTTAAGCCTACAATGATGAAATATGCAGGTAAAGATGGAGTAACCTTTGCTTTTTTAATCGCAAAAGCAATAAAGGCAATGGTTAAAAAATCGTAAACTATCCAATTAAAATACACATGCTCTACTATATATAGATAATCACTTAATACATATGAACACAGCATTGTTGCAGCTAAATAAAGAGAAGATTTATTTGGAGTATTTATACTTTTTACAAAACAATACAGGACAGCCATTAGGAAGCCCCACTGAATGAATGCGCTTACATATTCACCAAGGGTATAGCTTATATACATGTTTATGAGAAGTTGTTTTCAGGTTGAATACTTGAGCCTTTGAAGAATTTGTTTTTTAATTTATGAAGACCAAGGAAGTCTCTATCTACAATTAAAACTACGATCATTATTAAATCTATTATGTTTACAGAGAATGCATAAAGATCCCAAAGGAACCATGCGTCTCTATTTTCATTTATGTAGATATCCAAATACATAGATAAGCTAAAAATTGAATTAAGTATCAATCCGGTAATAATATACAAAAAAGATGGAGTTGTTTTTTTGAAAATATAGAAGGCTAAAACCAGTACAGCAATAGTAGCATAATCATAGAGCGCCCAGTCTAAATAAACTGAGTTTTCGACGGATAACCATGTAAAAAAATAATTTGATATTGTATATGACAGCATCATTATAAATGAACTGAGTAGTAAGGTTGTATTTCTTTTTATACCAAGTGTAAATACAAAAGCATTAAAGAAAAACGCCATCAAAAAGCCCCAAGAAGCAAACGCTGACAGCGAGAAAAAACCAAAAAACTCAGTTATAAACATTTAGTGCCCTATTTTGTATCACGCAATTTTTGGTCGAACAATCACGACTCCGCCTCGCTGAAGATCTGCGCCGCTTGCGGCAGCCATCGCCTCTTGAGAGATACTTACTGTATCAGATTGTAGGGTTTTAGGGCTAGCAGTTTGTTCCATTGCAGGCTTTAATTGTTGCGTTTTATTGTATGCTTGCATTTGTACTTGGCTATTAGCTGAAATTTGCATGTGATTAATCCTTTTGAGTATTAA
>JBCCHA010000130.1:0-1529 GCA_039028995.1 Bacteroidota bacterium
TGATAGATACAATTACACGTAATCAAATAGCCCTTGCGATTTTTTTGTTATTAAATTTATGGGTAGCTTTTAAAGCAATAGTAAAAAAACCTCGCACTATGCGAGAATATGCATTAGCCAATCAAAGCTTAGGTATCAGTACCTTGATGATGACCCTTTTTGCCACTTTGATGAGTTCAAATCTGATAGGACTTAACGTAGCCTATGCAAATGGGATTATAGGTTTTATTTATCCCTTTTGTTTTGCTTTTATGGCGATGTTACTAGGGTGGTTTATCTTTCCTAATCTGGTAAATTTCACCCAATGCTATACCATGGCGGATGTAATGTATAAGATATATGGCCCTTTTGCAAGATTATGTACGGTTTTAGTATCAAGTTTATTTACCCTTGTGGTAGTAGTGATTCAGCTTCAAGCGGTAGGGCACATGGGCTCTTTGGTTGGTATAAAGCCCTTTTGGCTTATATTAATGGTAGGGCTCTTTATCACGCTATACACTTCTTTAGGGGGAGTTCGTGCGGTAGCTTTTACGGATGTAATACAGTTTGCAGCCTTTTGGGGAGGCATTTTATTTGTAGCCTACACTGTAGTGATTCACTATGGAGGCTTACAAGCTATTTGGGAGAATATCCCTGACGATAATAATAATATCAAGAAAAGATTTTTTTGCTATCCTAATTTTGGGCAGCGTTTTTTCTCCGCCTTTTTTTGGGCTATTTGGCCTACAATATTAATCTCACCAGCTGTGATACAACGGGTATTGATGACACGTAATAAACAACAAGTGCGTCATATGTTTGTGGCTTTTGGTAGTAGCTATATGTGTCTACGTATACTTACTTTTTTTATAGGATGTTGCCTATTTTTTGCGCCTAAAGGCTCTTTACCCAAATCACTTAGTTTAAATCAAATCATTGATCAGCTTAGCCTTAACCCTATGGTAAAAATGGCTTTTCTTATTACTTTCTTAGGGATTGTCATCTCTACCGTTGATTCTTTGCTTAACACACTATCGGTGATGTGGGCGCATAATCTTATAAAGCCGTATCAAAAGAGAAAACAAAATGAGGAAAATACCATTAAAATGAGTAGTAAAATAACGCTTATCCTTGGATGTTGTATCACCTTAATAGCTTGCTACAATACGAGAAAGATGTTCGATTTAGTAGAATATTCTTACATCATTATTTCATGTATCACTATCCCCTTTATTTTAGGCGTTAAAGGGCTTAAAGGTAATGATACCATCTTTCAGCTTACTATTGGTTCTTTTTGTGCTATTTTCTTTTTTATGTTTTTTTATTTGAAAGAGAGTGCCTTGCTTAAAAATTTAATTGAACTATTGTGTGATAATTATAACACCACACGGTCGCCGCTTTTGCACAACCCCCTACATATTAAATTTAGTTGGTTTTTTGCTATAATAGGCAGTAGTATAGCCTTGTTCCCTTTTTAGCATAGTAAATCGCCCATATTGCATATAATGTGCTAGGAAAAAGACTATACTACTGCCTATTATAGCAAAAAA
>JBCCHA010000131.1:0-1508 GCA_039028995.1 Bacteroidota bacterium
CTGTTGAAAATAGGCCATAAGGTGCCTCAGCGTCCTCTGCGAGTGACGCTGAGGGCCATGGGAGGAGCGCCTCCCCAAAAACCACACATTATAAGAGATAAAAGTTTTGAGTTTGCTTGTAAAATCGTAGATTGCTGTCGTGCTTTGATGGAAGCACAAAAAAATATGTGCTGTCCAAGCAATTACTAATTGGAGTTACGCAAAATTTATTATGAGGATAGGAAGGTTTCAGCAGGAAATTAATTCAATTTGGGATACACCTCGTTATTATGTAAACAATTAATTATATTTGCGCATGGCAATACATGAAGAAAAAAATAAGTTTTTCAAAAACAGCTTTGGCATAAAAGAGGTGGCATCCGATTTTATTGCGAGTCATTTCAAGTCAGTGGAAAATCTCAACATGGATACACTTGCGCTACAGCCAGATAGCTTTATCGGTGATGAACTTAAGCAACTTTTAAGCGCTGTCATCTACAAGGTGCGAACATCAGACGATAAAAGGGATGTATTTTTTTTGTTAACACATCAATCTGCGAACGATCCATTTATGCCAGTTTGTGCGTTGCAATATGTATCATCTATTATGTCGTGGGACATGAAGGCGCAAATAGACAACAAGGTGCCTCGCAAAGACGTAAAAGTACCAGTTGTATATCCCTTTATGATCTATTCAGGACAAGAGCCCTATAATTGGCCTAAGGAATTTTCGGAAAGCATGCAGTGGCTAGCATTTATCAAAGATAGGACTTAAAAAATCTATTTTAGATAAAAGTTAACGCTGCTAGAAGCATGTATGGGGTTGTGTAAAACGCCATATGGAGCGCATGTCTTTAAATCATCCAGTAATATATACGATGAGTAGGAAATTTAAAGAATATATGTTGGAACAGGCTGCGCTAGAGCTTAAAATATCTTTCCTAGTACCTTCTGAGTCCAACGTTAGCATAGCTGCCCCTGCTAAGCGGTTAGCGCATTGTGTACAAGCAATGGGCCTTTTACAAGCACTATCAAAAGTAGAAGATAAAATCAGGGCACTAAGTTACGCGCAAAAAAGTTATATAAAACATCTTTATGTACAGCAGCAAACTATGGACATGGAGGAAGATAGCTTTACCGAAGTACTAAACATAGTTGGTGTGGATCCCGAAGCCATAGTGGGGTATGATGTGGTAAAAGTTATTGAGTTGTTATCGAACATTTTTGACAAGGTGGCTAGGAATTTCAAAGAGGGCGTTCACCTCCACGATAAGAGCTTTGATGCTATTCAATATATCGCCTATCTAAACCGAAAGGACCGACTAGAAGAAGCTATCAAGGAAATCATATAGCGTCTATACAGAAGGAATATAAGGAACAAAGCACACCAATCAAAAACAGCGATAGATTCGGAACTCGCGTTTACCTATCAAAATGAGCGCTTGAGATCTCGCGTCGAGGACTTTGCCGCGGAGTGCGGCTCTGAAATCACAGTCCCTTGCGATGTGTCCAGCGACGAAGAAATTCAA